>JBBDKX010000015.1 GCA_040879145.1 Candidatus Spechtbacterales bacterium
CGCCGGCCCGCTTCGCCGAGGGAGTCGAGGCGAGCGGGCGTAGATTTTGTTACGGATCGTTGAATTTCAGGTTAGAATTCAAGTGCAACACCTTGCAATAAATAAAGTTTTATCGTATAATATTTCCAGTACATTTATAGGAAAGGGGACGGAAAATGAATATCATAGTACAGTCTGAATCTCTTCCATTGTCAGCAATGCTGGATAGGATAGAGTGGCATGAAAAAGCAGCGTGCAGAAACGAAGACAGTGATATATTTATTTCCAATGCCCAAAAAAATATTAAGGTAGCAAAGAGTATATGTAAAAAATGCGATGTCAAATTAGAATGTCTTAAAACAGAGTTGTCGTTTCCTGACGAACACAGCTCCGGAACATTCGGAGGACTCACTCTAGATGAAAGAAAAAAACTTAGGATAAAGATTCAAAAGACAAAAAAACAACATGAACTGGCAGGTATTGCGCCACCAAGCCTTAATAAACTTTTAGAGAGCCATATGTGAGCTCTCTATTTTTTTGACAAATATGTTATAATGATAATATAGTTATAATTAAATAAATTATAAAAACATGAAAGATGTAACCATATACACAACCCCAACATGCCATTACTGTCATGCCGCAAAAGAGTACTTCAAGGAAAATAACGTTGAATATTCAGAGAAAGATGTAACAAAAGACATGGAAGCACGACGGGATATGATAGAAACATCCGGACAAATGGGTGTGCCTGTAATAAAAATAGGGGAAGACGTAGTTGTGGGATTCAATCAAGATGTTATAGCAGAACTTTTAGGATTAGATAAATAACTCGGCCTTATGTTGTTTAAAATAATAACCAAATTCTTTGACGCGGGAGAGGTTAAGGCGCATTGCGACCTGTTTTGTGGGGTGTATGATCCCGCGCAAGCCAGGATAGAAGCGCAATCTGTATATAACGCGATAAAAATATACCAAAGCACTGATGATGAGGTAGGACGCCAACGAGCCATAAATATAAAAGAAGAGCGCGCGGAACTTGTAAAACACCATCTTTGGGTTCTTTGGACGGATTACTTTAAACCGGAACATATTGAAAAATTTGAAGGTTTGCACGACCTCTTCTGGAAAGCAACCAAAGCCGCGGGAGAGGCTAAAAAATCTGTTGACCCTAAGGACGGTCAACAATTAATAGACTTGATAGATGAAATAGGAAAGATGTTCGCGGCCACAAAAGAGGGATATAACTACGAAGAGGTAAAAAAGAATATGGAATTACAAAGTAAATAAGCTATTAGCTGTCAGCTTATAGCTTTTAAACCCTTACACCGAAAGCGCAGATAAGATAGCAAGTTAAAAGCCAGAAGCTAAAAGCTATAAAAAAATGGCGTCAAAATATTCACCCATATTTCGCTACACAGTAAAAGGTAACAGTATGGAACCCCACATAAAAGAGGGGGCAAAAGTTTATGTGAGCCGTCTGGCGTATTTATTTGTTGATCCTGAACCGGAAGAGATAGTAGTTGTAAACCATCCAAAAGAGAAATTTCCAATTGTTAAAAGAATAAAAGAGGTAACAGAAGAAGGCCACTTTATTGTGGAGGGTGATAATTCTGAACACAGCACAGACAGCAGAGATTTTGGCCCAATACAACGCCGTCATATTATAGGTAGGGTAATGGAAATATAAAAATTTAAGTTAAACAAGATTTAATGCCCGGTAATTGCGGGTTTTTTTATTTCTTAAACCAAGTATTGTTAGAAGTAGGCAGTTGAAAATAAAGACACTTAAGAGTAAAATGGAAAACATGGAAAAGAAGATAAAAGTTAAAGGATTAACCACATTTTATAGAGATGAAGGAGAAGGAGACCCTGTACTAATACTGCATGGGTGGGGGTCAAACGCGGATGCCTGGCACACAACCCAAAAAGAATTAGCGCGGCAGGGTTTTAGAGTTATAACCATAGACCTCCCGGGGTTTTGGCGCACAGAAGAGCCGCCGGAACCATGGCATCTTAAAGATTATTCAGATTTTGTATACGAATTTACACAAAAAATTGACCTGGCTTATTTTACTCTCGCGGGACACTCATTTGGCGGCCGTATCACTATTGATTACGCGACCCGCTACCCAAAACAACTAAGCTCTATAATATTGATAAGCGCGGCAGGTGTAATGCGTCACAAAAAAGCAAAAATTGGAGTAATGCTTATTCTTACAAAAACAGGTAATGCCATATTTTCAATTCCTCCATTATCTTTTTTAAAGCCGTTAGCACAAAAGGTGTGGTATAAATTTACAGGAGAACATGACTACGAAAAAGCATCGCCAATTATGAAGAGTGTTATGCAACGGGTTTTAGAGGAAGAACTTTATTCTTATCTGCCAAACATAACTGTACCGGCATTAATTTTATGGGGAGATAAAGACACAGCAACTCCGCTCTCAGACGGATTTATCCTGCACAAAAATATTCCCGTTACACATATGCACGTTTTTCCGGATATGCCACATGCTTTAAATTTAAAAGCGCCTATACAGGTGGCGAAGGAAATATCACTATTTTTAAAAAAGAATCGCTGATACAAAGATAAAACACTATGAAAGTATTAACTGTAACAACACTTGCTCTTTGGGGTATAGTAACCATAAAAAACATATTATTTTGGACTTATCTCTGGCAAATTAAAGAGTACAGATTAGATAGAATGAAGGTGCATTTTGAACTTGCATCTTCTAAAAAACTGATTTTAAACAAGAGGACAATTTGGCTTGTTGCTTTACTTGTGCTCCTACTAATCCCACACGACCTTACTAACACTCTGACTGTAGTTGGATTACTTCTTTTCTACGGCTTTTTTGCCACGCGAGGCATCCAGCAGTGGCAAAATAAAACACTTAAAACTCCGAAAAGAACGCTACACGCAACAATAATTGTTTTCTTCTCTTTATTCTTGTACGCAACAGTGAGCACAAGTTTTTTCCTTTTTGCTGAAGAGTTTTTACTGCTGTGGGTTATAGCGGGGGATATACTTGCGCCTTTGTTTATTTTCCTCAGTGTTTCTCTGTTCCAGCCGGCCTTTTCTTATATGAAGAACAGGTTTATTAAAAAGGCGGTAGAAAAAAGAAAAAAACTCAAAGACTTGCTCGTTATTGGAATAACGGGAAGTTACGGAAAAAGCAGTATGAAAGATATTCTTTTTGGGATACTAAGCGAAGAATTTAATGTTCTAAAAACACCGGAGAATATAAATGTAGACATTGGCATTGCAAGAGTGATTCTAAAAAACCTAAATCAAAATCATGATATTTTTATAGCTGAAATGGGTGCCTACAGGAAAGGGGAAATAGCCAAAAGCGCGGAGATGGTAAAGCCTCAAATAGGAGTTTTAACAGGCCTTAACCAGCAGCACCTCTCTCTTTTTGGCAGTATGGATAACATTAAAGAGGCAAAATATGAACTCATAGAATCCTTGGGGGGGAAGGGATTGGCTGTGTTCAATGGAGATAACGAGATTGTGAGAGAACTTTCCCGTAAACACAAGGGGCCAAAAAGAATTTACGCCGTTGACCCGCTCGTTGACCAGATAGACCAAAAAATAATGGTAGAACACATAAAAAACACGTCCGCGGGGTTGGAAATTAAAATACATGAAAAAGATGGGGCGGAAGAAGTTCTAAAAACACCGCTTCTGGGCAGACACAACGCAATCAACATACTGGGAGCTGTAACAGTCGCAAGAGAGCTTGGAATGGGCTACAAATCAATAAAAGCCGCGCTCGTAAAGTTGCAACCTCCTTCGCACACACTAAAAATTAAAAAAGGCATAAAAGACTCTGTTATAATAGACGACACTTATTCTGCAAATCTAAACGGAGTACTCGCAGCGCTTGATGTTCTGGCAACAATAAAGGGAAGACAAAAACTATTTATACTCCAACCGTTAATAGAGCTTGGGGCAGAAGCGGAAAAAGTCCACCAAAAAATAGCGGCAAGAGCGGCAGAGGTTTGTAACTGGTGTATTATAACAAGTCGGGATAATTTTTCTGTATTCTACAAGGAGGCATTAGATAACGGAATGAGCAAAGACGCTATATTTTGCATACCAAATTCACGCGAAGCCCTTAGAAAGGCGCAGGAATTAACGGATAAAGACGATGTTATACTTCTTGAAAACAGAATACACCCCAGTATAATAGAAGGGTTAATGTTGCATAAAGAGTAAAGCTCGGCTAACGCCTCGC
>JBBDKX010000016.1 GCA_040879145.1 Candidatus Spechtbacterales bacterium
AGGTACTTTTATATTAACACGATTATTTTATGAAGCACAGGCAATTTTCCACACCGAGCGCAGCGAGGTGTAAACTAACGAGCGCATACACAGGTTGAACCTGTGTATGCCCGAGGTTTGGAATACCACTCGCGCGGGCGCACCTCGCGTAGCAGTTTGCACCAAGCGCAGCGAGGTGTATAAAACGCCTTATCAGTATTTTGAAGAGCTAAAAAGTCTACATTAAGCCACAAAAGACGTTATTATTTTACAAACCGGAGTGTTACCTATGTTGCTGGACCCGGACAGGTGTTGTTAGTATTGGTTTTTTATGTTAAATATGTTACAAACAATGTATATAAAAAAATTATCGCCTTGCGATAATTTTTAATTTTATAAAAATGATGTCAAAAAACAATACTGTAAAACTTACACAAGAAGGATACGATAACCTTAAGGAAGAATTAAGGCGTCTTGAAGAGGATGAGCGAGGAGTAGTCGCTAAAGAGTTAAAAGAGGCTATAGCCGAAGGGGACCTTTCCGAAAATGCGGCCTACGATGAAGCAAAGGACAGGCAGGCACGTCTCGAAGGTCGTATTATTGAAATAAAACAGACTCTCGCAATCGCCGAGATAGTAACAAATACAAAAGGCGATAAAATAAATATCGGATCAACTATTGATATAAAAGATTCAAGCGGGTCTAAAAAAACCTTCACCATTACAGGGAGTGACGGAGCTAGTCCGGCTGAGGGAAAAATATCTTACGACTCCCCTCTCGGAAGCGCTTTTGTGGGACATAAAAAAGGAGATATCGTAGAGGTTGAAACCCCTGGAGGTAAAAAGAAGTACGAGATACTGAATGTGAACTAGGTAAAGCGATTTCCTGTTTGGCGCATTTCGTTGTCAGCGCCCGCGCTACTCACTCCACCCATCACTTGCGAGCAAGTGATGGGCTATCGTTTCGTTGCCCGGGCGCTTTCTAGAACTGCATCCAAATATCGAAATTATTATTTTAAATAAAAAAGACCCCGAGTATATATCGAGGGTCTTTTGGTTTAAAGTACTAACTCTTATTCTGCTCTGTTTAAACTACCCAGCGCATTAAAAGTTGCGGCGAATAGTGCTGTGACAAGGGAATCAGATTTGTTAATGTTAAATACCAAATGTGAGGGAAGATATATAATTAAAATTATCATCCAAAAATTAATTCTCATGCCAGGAACTTTGACCTTTTCATTTGGAGAGAAAAAATTTCTCACCTTTTTTAATTGAGCCATATTTTCTCCTTTCCGTACTCAATTTGCTATAAAATCTAACATGTAATAGTGCTGAAGTCAAGTTTGCATAAAAATACACGCATATATGCGTGTATTTTTAATAATTTCTTAAAACTTTTCTTGCTTCCTCTAATATTTCGGCGGGTATCGGGTCGCGTTCAGGACTTTTTCCAGGATAGCGCCATGCCGTAATAATTTTTATTTGTTTGTTTTTTGTTACAATGTACATGCTCCACACCTCAGAGTATTTTTTATTTTGTCCTGAGGACGTTCGGTTGAGCTCAGTCGAAGCCCTTGCCGAATGGGTTTGGGCAGGCCTCATACACGCTATTGTGTCGGGAACTATGCTTTCCTCTACTCTTGCGGGAAAACGAATAACTCTTTTTACAAGTGATTCCGAAAGTCTATAATAGCGCATCTTATATTGCGCGTGGTTTGTGAACAAATATTTTTGAGGCAGTTTTTTCTGCATAGAACAGCGGGGTCTTATATTAAAAACTTAACAGCACTGTTAATGCCAACTCTATAAAGGCAATAACAAAAAATCCCACAAGCAGAAAAAGGTCTATCGGAAGCTTGATTTTTATGACGCTTTCCGAGTCCTCGCTTTCTCTTCCCTCTTCCATCGCTTTCACTGCCTCTTTTGCTTTCTGCTCCTCTCTTGCTTCTACCGCCTCTTTTACAAGTGTCTGTATAAAAATGAATATTATAGTTGTTAGGGCAAGCGGCCACGACTGCACCATAAAAGAAAATGCGATAAAAATCACCCCCACTATAAGGGAGATGCCATAGTAACTTCTGTTGGCGAAATTGTTCATAGTTTAGGTTTTAGGAATTGGGTTTTGGCTTCTTAGGAAAGAGAGCCCTCTTTTTTAAGCAATTCTTTCTTTTTGTCCTCCCCTCTATTATAACCTCCAGCACCCCCGTTTGAAAGCACCACTCGATGGCAGGGAATATCAGGATTGTAATTTTTGTTTAATATATTGCCCACAGCACGGTAAGCACGCGGACTTCCCGCGAGTTCGGCAACCTGCTTGTATGTTAAAACCTCCCCTTTTGGGATCTTAGATACTACTTTATAAACCTTTTGTTGAAACATGCTTCCCATAATTCTTTATTGTAGAATAGAATGCAGTTCAACTCAATAAAAAATAATTCCTGTCATATCTAATTTACCTGTAATAAAAGCCGTAGTATACTAAAATCATGGCACTTGATTTATACATTTTTAATTTTTTAAATAGTTTTGCCGGGCAGTCGCGCATTTGGGACGCGATTTTTGTATTTATGGCATCGGATTTGGCAATCATTATTCCTGCCGCGGTTGTTTTGTGGATTGCGTTTGAGAAACATGAGTTGCATAAGCAGATTCAGATGCTTTTAATTGTTTCTGCCGCCGCGGTTTTATCCCGCTTTATTATCACAGAAATTATTCGCAATTTTTATAATCGTCCGCGCCCTTTTGATGTAAGTGAAGTCAATCTTTTATTCCAACACGAGGGATACGGTTCATTTCCCTCAGGTCACTCAACATTTTTCTTTGCAATAGCAACTGCCGTGTATCTTTACAATAAAAAATGGGGCATTGTCTTTTTTGCAGCCACGTTTTTAATGACATTAAGCCGTGTTATTGCGGGCATACACTGGCCTAGCGATATTTTGGGCGGTATGGCTATAGGCGTTATATCTGCATATCTTATGTTTTATGTTTCAAAAAAGATAAAACCGCCTTTAAAGCCCGGTAAAATCAGCGAAGGGATATAAAGCTAAAACCAAAATGTTCCTCTTTTTTAAATTTATCCGCAGATTATATCAGGATACTTCTTTTTCGGGCGCCACAGCTTGTATGCAAGCCCGCATTTTTTAAAAGTATAAAAGACTTATTTCTTTAGCCAGTTCAAAATCTTTTTCTGTTAGGCCACCCGTGGAATGTGTCGTTAGCTTAAGCTGCACTTTATTGTAAGATATACAGATGTCCGGGTGGTGGTTTATGTTTTCAGCCAGCTGGCTGATCTTATTCACAAATACCATAGCGGTTCTAAAATCCGGAAATTTAAATTCTGCTTCAAGCTCTTTGCCTTTTTTAATTTTCCAGGAATCAGGCAAATTGTTTTTTAAATTTTTAATTTCGTCTAAATTAAGTTTTTCTGCCATAGTGGTAGTTATTATATAAGTTATAAGTATTAATTAAGTTTTGGCTCAAGCGCGTAAACTACAATGCCAAACGTTACCGAAACATTTAATGATTCCTTCTCTCCAAGCATAGGTATTTCTAAAATTTTATCAGCCCGCTTAAGTATTGCTTCAGAAATCCCGTTTATCTCATGCCCGAAAACAACAACAATTTTTTGTGCCTGTTTTTCTGTAAGTTTTATTTTGTTATATGGCACAGAATCGGGATGTTGCTCTACCGCGAATATTTTATATCCCTCTTTTTTTAAATTATCTAAAACAATGTGGGTTTTTGGGTGCTTTTCCCAGGATACGTTGTTTTCCGCGCCCAAAGCCACTTTTGCTATTTGAGGCCTTACTTTTTTAAACTCGTCTAACGGCGAGGGAGTAAATCCGCACAGATATATTTTTTCCACGCCCACGGCATCAGCTGTGCGAAAAATAGAACCCACATTATGCATACTTCTTATATTGTTTAATACAACTATCATGTTTTATACTTATACCTCTTATTTTAACATATAAAAAAACCTTCACTTATAGCGA
>JBBDKX010000017.1 GCA_040879145.1 Candidatus Spechtbacterales bacterium
CTCTTAATAAGATAAAAGCGGAAACGCATCTCATTCTTGTTCTGGATTTTCTTTGAAAAAAAGTTGATACAATAAAAGGGATGAAGACACTCCTGTACAACGACGGCCGTCGTAACGAGATTGACTAAATCACAGTTTTACTGTATTATATCTAGTCTAGCACTCAAACGACCTGCCTTCGCTAAAACTACGGCGAGGCAAAGAAGGAGGATGACATGCCGTTCACTACTTATAACCCTAGACTTATACTGAGTACGCTTAATGATGTATTTGAGGAGAATGGTTATCGGCTGCGGTCAGCAGGTCCAGACCTTACGTTCATTTACAAACAAAGGGCCATCTGGCCTTTTGTGAAAGTTTTTGGATTACTGACTACGCCTGCACCGCACTCCGGGCTTTCGCCCCAGATATGGGCTCAAAGGGAAAAGTTTTTGGAGGATATGAAAAAAGTTGCCTCGGATATCTTAGATCTCACAAGCAGTGAGGTCAAAGTTATTCTAAGGCAGATCTTCTAAATTCCCAATAAAGGCGCAACGGGCAATGCCGGCGCCTTTTTGTTATAATAGCGGTTCTCATCCTACTCGCGGAGTCATTTGACTACCGCATTAATTTGTGGTAATTTTTGTTTAGTTCGTTAAGGAGGTAAAACATGGATGTGCAATCCAAAATAGAAGATGTGAGAAACCACTATATTGAAGAGGCAGAAAAATTTGCAGATGCGCCCTTGTGGAAAATACTCCTATGGAGATTGGGCATTGTAAGACCCTCTTGGGATGAAGAATTCCTTTCTGAAATTGAAGTACATATCTCTACTCTTCCCGATTTGGGAAGGCATGTGAGGCTTGGAGTTGCAAGGTTTAAAAGGCAATGTGAATCTGAGGGTAAGAATTTACCCATTGAAGAACTGAAGGCTCTGAACCGTGCTATTCGCAAGCATGTTACAGGTTTTAGCTTTTAGTGCATCTTTTTGGGATAAATATAGATATTTTTAAAAAACATAATATAATCTATCTAAGCACAAGAAGATTAGGAGGTCTCAATGCTTAACAAACTTAGCAACTGGTTTAAGAATGGGCGTTATGCGCAATATTTCAAGCAGAATCATCGCACCGAAAAAGACAGGTGTGGATGTGGTGGATACCTGGGTAGACATGGATGTCAGTTGTATTACGACTCGAATGACTTCGATGTTGCCGTGCAAAATGAAATGTTTATGCGTGAGGGTAATTTGGGTTTCAGTATTAGTGAATACGCTGATGAAGAAGACATGGTAATGATAAATCATCTCCAGCAACATGGGATGACACCAGAACAAGCCCGCGAGGCACTTATTGTTGACAACCACCAACAATGGTCTTTGGACCTTATGTCGCTCTATGTCAGAAAGCAGCGTTTAATCTTAAATTAAACGTAGAAATATAAATACATTCGATGAGAGAAGTACCTTTGGAAACCGCTAAAATTAGCGGTTTTTTTATATTATGTTTACAAATAAAAAGCCCCGAGTGGATGAACCACAAGGGACTTGGTTGGACAGTTTCCCTTATTCGTCGGAGGAACTGCTCCTGTAATCAATATCAGGAACGATGGTTTGCGGTTTGAATATCACGCGATAGTGATATACACTAACATCTGCTTCATCAAGTTGCTCAACGAAGTAGGACACGTTGTCGCTCAATCCCAGGAAGTGCTTTTTGTACTTATTGGGTCCGACTTTGCAGGTGACCTCAAGCTGACCGTCTACCGTATCAGCTTTAATGGAGCACCGTCCTTCTACTAAAAGTAGATAGGTGTCGGTGATTCCGTTGAAAAAAACTACCCGACGGTTAATTTCAAACATATCCGCAGCCTGCGAAAGGTTGCGTGATGCGACATTTGCATCATTTTGTTGGCAGCTTGCCAGCACTCCCGAGAGTGCAATCACCAATCCGATTCCAATTACCCGATACTTGGCAGACTTCATTGTCTTCCCTCCATTATGTCTACGGGCTGTTTACCCGAAGTAACTTTTTAGATTGTAGCACAAAACACACTCAATGTCAATTTTTGGCATGTGTTTTTTAGTTTCACGCTGGACAGTGAAGGGTTTTTGTGATAGAATGTAGTTCACAATGAGTAAGGTTTACTATACGTTTAAAAATATTTAATTATGGGAATAGGATGGAAAAATAAAAAAAGACAAGATAGGAAAAAGAAAAGGCGCGGAATAAAGTTGAAGAAAAAAAGATAAAAATTTTTCTAAAGACAGATACTCTGTGTTATAAAAAACGGGCTTATGTTTTAGCCCGTTTTTTATTTGATTGTTACAACAAAATTTTTAGAAAAATTTTGGAGCAAATTTTCCAATAAAAGGCAGAGGTTTTTCTTCCCCCCGCATTGCAGTTATCATACCTATTGCTGCCATTGCCACAAGAAACGCTCCAATCAACACTCCAAGAGCAGATACCAGCGGTAAGTTCCACAATGCCCAAAGAGAAAAGAAACCCCGAAGTGCCAGAGCAACAACAAAGAGCCAAGCTCCCTGGCGAACGTGGAAATTCAAAAAATCATCTTTTCTTTTGCGCATAAAAAGAGGAAGGAAAAAGACGAGATAAGATGTAGCGGCAATTGGAGAATTTTTTCTTTTAGCCATAGTTTAGGATTTAGGTCTTAGGAATTAGCTTTTTAAGTTAAAACCTAAAACCGTGCATTAGTATATAAGTTTATTATATCATGAAAAACAAAAAAGACCCCCTTAAAGGGGTCTTTTTAAATTAAAGTTGAAGAGATAAAATTTTTACTCCTCAATTAGAATATCTTCTATTACTACAGGTTCTACGGGTATGTCCCTGACGTCTGTGGCAACAGCGGCTATTACATCAACTACATCCATTCCTTCAATTACTTTTCCAAATACAGGATGCTTACTTGTCAGAGGCTGCTTGTCAAAATCCAGAGCTAAATTATCTGCGTGATTTATAAAAAACTGACTGCCACCTGAATTTAGCTGGCCTGTGTTTGCCATAGATATGGTACCTCGCACATTAGACAATCCTGCTACAAATTCATCTTCTATGGTGTATCCGGGACCCCCTTGTCCGTATACAGAGGTGTTGTCCCCTTTAGAGTTGGGGTCTCCGCCCTGAATCATAAACCCTTCTATAACCCTGTGGAATTTTGTATTATCATAGAAATCTTCCCGCGCGAGTTTCAAAAAATTACCTGCTGTTATCGGCATCTTGTCCACAAAAAGCTCAAGTTTTATATCACCTTCTGTGGTTTTTAATGTAACTACAGGGTTTGTCACTGTGTTTATACTTTCTTTAGAATTGATGTCTGTGTTTTCTTGGTTGTCGTTTGGCATAAGGTAAAAACCGAAGGCAAATATGCCTACGATAGCAATAGCTGATAATAATAATGTTATTTTATTCATTATATTTGTTCCTACCTGCGCCGCTACGCTAGCACGGCAGGCAGGCACTTCGTTCACAAATTAGGTTGTAAGTATTATTAACTCTGTTTTTGTCGGGTCTATGTGTATATCGCTTGCTCTGCTTTCAGCAGAATCAGCTAAAATTTTAACAATAAGGTCGTTTTGAGAGTAAGCTACCTCTTTTAGTGTCTTTAGCATATATTTCTATTATATACAAAAACGTGGTATATGAATAGTTGATGGAAGAAGTTTTGAACATATATAAGCCCGCGGGAATGACACCACTTGAAGCGGTTAAATTATTTCGAGAAGAGCATCCCAAATATGATGGGTTAAAAATGACATACGCGGGAAGATTGGACCCTTTGGCTGAGGGGGTGCTTCTGGTTTTGGTTGGAGACGAACTAAAACAACAGGAGAAATATTGGGATTTAGATAAAGAGTACGAAGCGGATATTTTATTTGGTGTTTCCACAGATACATATGATGTTTTGGGTATTCCAGCAGCAGAGACAAAAAAATCTTCGTCCCAAGTACCGCGGTCGGATTTTTCCAGGGCTTCGACTGAGCTCAGCCGAATGTCCGAAAATACACCGCTGCGCTCTCGGCGCAAAACTCCTAACGGGGACCAAGCTCAGCTTCAGTCCAGGAGCTCTTCGGAGCGAAGTCGTCAAACCCTCTTCACATTACTGGAAGAATTTAAGGGTGAGTATACATTTTCATTTCCGCCGTATTCTTCGCGAAGAGTAAAAGGCAAGCCGCTTTTTTGGTGGGCAAGAAATGGACGGTTGGATGAGATTGAGATACCAAAAAAGACAGTTCAAATATACAAAATAGAGCTTGTGGAAAATTCAAGTATTAAAAAAAGTGTCCTTGTAAAACAGATTACAGAAAAGGTTGACTCCGTGCGGGGAGATTTTAGACAGGAGGAGATAAAAAACGCGTGGAAAGAACTGCTTGAAAACTCCAATACAGATGATTTTTCGGTTATTAAAATAAAAGTTGCCTGCTCAAGCGGAACTTATATTCGCTCAATCGCTCACGATGTGGGTGAAAAATTAGGCACAGGCCTGCCTACCGCGCAAAGCACGGCGCAGATAGGCGCTGTTCTCTTAAGCTTAAAACGAACCAGAGTTGGCGAACATACAGTAAATGACTCAATAAAAATCTAATGCGCAACCCGGGCTGTGCATTAGATTAGGTAATGAGTATTATTCAGGTTTACTCCCTGTGTTCAAAAGAGTACTCAACTAAGTGTTCTTTGCCGTCGTCTATAAGTGCAACGTGTGGTTCTTCTGTTTTTTTGCCGTCTAACTTTAGTTCGTTTATCGTATTTGCTGAAGATGTTTGCTTAAGCTCTATTTTATAAACTGATGAACCGTATTTGTAGTTTATTTCACATCCATTCCAGTCTGTCGGTAGAACGGGATTGAGGAACAATTTGTTGCCTCTGATTTTTACACCTAAAATATTTTCAAGAATTACTCTGTATAAAAGCCCCGCGGAACCTGTGTACCATGTCCATCCTCCCCTGTTTTTATAATTTGGTTCGGAATAAATATCTGAGGCTATCGCGTAAGGTTCTACTCTGTATTCATCGGCTTTTTCTTTGTCGGCTGATCTTTGTATTGGGTTTATAAGATTAAATATTTTATAAGCATTATCCCCTTGGCCTGTTCTTGCAAGAGCTTCGCAAAACCAAATTGCCGCGTGGTTGTACTGAGAAGCATTCTCCCTGACACCCGGAGGATACTCTTTTATGTATCCTATATTTACCGGAAAATCTGTAACAGGGGGAGAGATAAGCCTCATTAATTCGCCGTTAGGAGAAAGCATGTTCATTGCTGACTCAAGAGCTGTTTTTGCTCTATCCTTTTTTCCAAGACCGGAAATTACAGACCATGACTGAACCAAAGAGTCTATTTTAAATTCTTTGTTTACAACAGAACCTAAGACAACACCTGAATCGTGGTATGCCCTTTTGTACCACTCTCCATCCCATCCGTGACGTTCAATTGAATTTACTATACTTACAGATATGTCCTTACACTTATCTGCCCTTAAATTATCCCCTTTCTTTTCCAGTATTTTTGAAAAATCAACTAGTATTTTTGCAAGGAACCAGCCAAGCCATATACTCTCTCCTTTTCCTTTTATTCCCGTGTTGTCCAGTCCGTCATTCCAATCTCCGCCACCGATAAGCGGGATACCATGTTCACCGAACTGAAATCCTTTTTCAATTGCCTTAATAACATGTTCATGTATTGTGCCTACCTCATCTGAAACTTGCGGAATCCCTGTCCACTTATGCGCTCCGTCAAAAGCAACACTCGGACCCTTTAAGAAGTGGGCCTTTTCTTCCAAAATAGAAAAATCATTCGTGACTTTTATGTACTCTATAACGACATATGGCAGCCACAGGTGCTGGTCGGAAAATAGTGTTCTTATACCAAAATTAGTATGTTCGTGCCACCAGTTTAATACATCACCTTCTTCAAATTGCCTGGCTGCCGCCCGGAGTATCATATCTTTTGTTACAGATGGATTGCTCCACAAAAAGGCCAGTGAGTCCTGAAGTTGGTCTCGGAAACCAAATGCTCCTGACGGCTGATAAAACCCCGTCCTGGCAAGCATTCTTGAAGATAGAGATTGATATAACAGCCACTTATTAAAAAGAAGATTTAAAGACTCATCAGGGCTATTAACAGTTATGGCACCGAGAGCGTCATCCCATTTTTTAGAAACTTTTACCAACTCCTCTTTTATCACCCCGCTATCGCGGTATTTTTTAATTAATTTTCGCAGAGCTTCTTCGGTGCCTCCCTCAGCCACTATAACTGATATCTCTTTTTCTTCATTAGGGTTAATTTCAAACACAGACTGAAGAGCTGCGCAATTGTCCGCCATAGGAGAAGAGTTGTTAGAAAGAAATTGCTTGCCGAGCGCTTTGGGAGATGTCATATCTCCATGCCGGCCGACAAACTCTACCCTATCTCCTGTATAGGTGAAATCTCCGGAATTCATATCAATAGCTACCCTGCTTTTGTAGTTGCTATCCCAAAAATTACTTCTAAAAGGGTTTTCGGCAAAAATGGCCTCCACCTCTGTATCTTTGTATATGTTGTGGAATTGCCTGCTGTCATCTTTTCCTAATGCAAGATCAAAATAAGAGAATAAAGAAAGCCGTTTTTTGTTCTTGGAATTATTTTTAATTTTAAGATTAAAAATTTTAACTTTATCTTCTTGTGGGGTATAAACAGTCAAAAGATGGTCTAGTCCTTTTCTTGTGTGAGAGAAGGACGTATAACCGTATCCATGTTTTACTGTATAACCATATCCGTCTCTGATGGGTGCCGGGGTCGGATTCCAAACTTCTCCTGTATTTTCATCTCTCAAGTACAAAATTTCGCTACTTGTATCCAAAAGCTGTTCATCTATACGATTAGTAACGCGTCCCTCATAACTATTTTCCGCCCAAGTGTATGTATTTCCGCTTTCATCAATAATAAACCCGAAGTCTTTATTAGCCACAATGTTAACCCAAGGCGCGGGAGGTATGTTATCTTTTGAAACATACGCTATATACTCCCCCGTTTTTGAGTGAAA
This sequence comes from Candidatus Spechtbacterales bacterium, assembly GCA_040879145.1. Classification (NCBI taxonomy): domain Bacteria; kingdom Bacillati; phylum Minisyncoccota; class Minisyncoccia; order Candidatus Spechtbacterales; species Candidatus Spechtbacterales bacterium. The sequence continues at coordinate 7,019 of JBBDKX010000017.1, forward strand.
CCCTCCATAGCCGTTATCATAAAGTAGATTTTTAGGGCGCATTTTAGAAATATTTGCTTCCACTTCAGCCTCGTCTTTAGGGTGAAGTTTGGGTATTTTACTAATGTCGGACTTTACTCTTATAGACTTTATTTGATTATCTATCCCGCCTTTCTTACTATCCACAACCAACTTAGCTGAAGCAAGTAGCGCTTGTTTATCAGAATTAGATATTAACTCCGATTTTATATGGTATATTTTTCCATCTTGCGATTCATCACTTTCAGTTGAACTATACCTAATTAAGAAGTCTATTTCATCATCAAGGACTTTTATATAACTCGCGGGATATTCATTTAATATCAAAATGTCTATTTTTACACCCTTATACTTCATATACCTGTGAAAGAGCAGGATTTCTTTGACAACGGGTATGCCTTCAACATCCTTAACTTTGACTAAAAGAATAGGAAGAACACCTGAAATTCCATGACGCCACAGAGAACCTGTATAGGACTCTGAAAGTGTTGCTGTGTCGCCCACATACGCCTTGTCTTTGGAAGATAGTATTATAGATGCAAGCTCTTGAAAGATAAGCGCTTGGTTGTAGGAAATTCCGATTTTTTTTAATTCTTCAGCATGAGAACGCGATGCTTTTTCAACTACAGATACGGCGTTTCTTTGGTTGGAATATTTTTCCATCAACCTCATTGCCTCCTCCTTGCTCCCGGATGCTGTATTTACAAAAACCACATCCTTTTTTCCACCCGGTTTTAGAGTAAATGATTTTTGAAGTGAAAAACTTGGATCGAGTGTGTATTCAGGAAGATTGTCTGATTCATTGGATTGAGTTAAACCTGAAGAAGGACTACCGGCGCGACTTCTTTTTCCATAAAAACTTTCCCTGTGGCGTCCATAAAAAACATTATCCACGTCCTTTCCAAGAGTTGAGGATGATAAAATATGTGTAAAAAATATTTTTTTACCTTCTTTGGAAACATGTTTTCTACTGAACATAAGTGAGTTAAAATTTTTAATAAACTTTGAACTTACAAAAAGCCTTTGAAAAAGAGAGTGGCTTCTGTCCAGTTCTCCAAGTGTCATAGCAACTTCCCCAAAGCTTGACACAGACAATTTTCTTGATTGTTTGCCTTGATTGATTAAAGTAATTTGCCTCACTTCCGCATCATCTTCCTGGGAAACGGCGACCTTCATAATACTTTTTATACCGTTGTTTAGGCGATGAAATTCCGCTTTATTTTCTGAAAAAATTATCTTATTCTGCTTCCCGTAAGTTTTTAGCGGCTGTATCGTTGGAGACCATTTGTTCCCTGTTTCCTCGTCATGAAAAACAAAAAAACTGCCGTAATTTTCCAAAGTATAGTCTTCTCTAAATCTTGTCAGGTTAATATCTCCCCATTTAGACAAGCCACTACCCGCATTACTAACAGATACAGAGTACCGTCCATTTGAAAGAAAGGCATATGTTGGTAGTGTGGTTTTAAGAGGCACATAGCGCGTAGCATACATTCCTAAATCCTTTATTGCGGGTCGTTTCACTGTATAGTCAGCAATTGTTTGCAATTCCTGTTTAGGTAGAACGTGTATAGGCCTTTCTTCAAAAAGAAATTCTGCTGTTTGAACTCTAGGATCTGCGTGAAAAAGCTTGTGTATCCTTTTATCGTTTAGGGCATTGTTCAGTGCCGCAAGTATAAATCCTTGGTGGTGAGCATAGTGAATTTTAACCGGAACAGATTTTCTTTTTCCAAAACCTTCTTTTGTTCCGGTGTAGTCCAGTGAATCATAGAAACCGTACCACCCCCACGATCCTGACCGATATAGTCTTTTTAGATTTTTTACAGCCTTTTTAGGTTTAAAAATCAATGAAAGCGCTGATGTGTATGGAGACACAACAAGATACTCTCCCAACCCTCTCTTGAGTCCCAGGCCGGGTACTCCAAAGATTTGATATTTATATTCACCATTCTCATTAGTGACGCTGTAAGCGGATTCCCCTATTCCCCACGGAGTTCTATTCTTTTTGCCGTAACTTATGTGTGTCTCAATAGCAGATGAAGCGGCTTGACCCAACAGACTATTGGGATGAACTTCATAAAACAATAGTGATGTAAGGTATTCAAACAACGATCCGCCCCAAGATAACAAAACAGGTTCTTTGTCATATCTGGCAGCTTTTCTATCAAGATAAAACCAGTGCTTTTTAGGTACGTGACCCTTAATAATTGCGATAAAGCTTATACTGTTAGATTCCGATGCTAAAAAGTCATAAAAAGAATTGTCATGCTTTTCAAATGCAGCATTATATCCGATGTGAAACAACCCCCTCTCTTCGTTATAAAAGAAATTAAAATCGGCCTCATCAAAAAATCTTTCAGCCATAAAGTTTATGTTTTCAAACATTTCTTTTATTTCAGCTGATTTCTTTTCAGCGCTTTCAAGAGAGTGCAAAAGATTTTGATACCACTGTATAAGAGCTTCCTTTTCGACATCTTGAAGCTTTGAATTTGAAACAACTTCCGGAAAATCAAGCGCGACAACACTCTTTTTGAGTTCCGCGGAGGCCATATCTTTTATAGAAGGCGGGGTGTCAAGCAACTCATAAAGTTTTTGATATATTGCGTAAAAATCATTACCGTTGTTTTTGTTGCTTTCAAATGGGCGGCTATGCGGCAGTAGACAAAACGGCAAAAGCCCTGTTATGTCCTTCGTACTCTCCTCTAAGAGTTTACTGAAATGTTCTATAGATAAATATATATCCAGCACAGATTCGCCACCGGAAATAGTTCTAAGCTCAAATATTCGCTTGTTCATATTACGTTCGTGTTTTAAAACAGATGTAAACAAAGCTTCCAGATCATCCGTGTTTGAGATGTTATTTCCGTTGTTAAGTATATGCAGTGCTGCTTCCGCTTCTTTTTTTATGTAACCTACTATTTTCCTAACATCTTTGGGAAGATTTTTTTCCCTTACTAAGTTGTTTGAATCAAGGAGTGTTAATTTTAAAATATTACCAAGTCCGACAACATTTTTTTGCACTGCAATCGGTTTGTTTAGTATTTCTTTTAACCCTTCTTTTAGCGCAAGTAGGGACATCAGCATATTTGCGCTGTCCACGCTTGAAACATAAAAAGGCGGAAGGGGTTTTAATGTTTTAACATCGTACCAGTTATAAAAATGCCCACGATACCTATCCATTGCAGATAAGCTTTCAAAAGTATTTGAAAGCTTATCTGCAAGTTCTCGTAAACCCATAAAACCCAAATCATACGCTGATAAAAATGCGACAAGCTGCATTCCTATGTTTGTGGGGGATGTCACAGATTTAGTATGCACACTTTTAACTCTTGGTTCTTCCTGAAATCTATCCACCGCAAGCCAGTTATTCTCTTTACCGGAAAACTTCATAAAATATCTATAAGTTTTACCTGCCACAAGATGCAAAAACTCATTATCCTCAGCTACAAAAGAAATATTATTTTTACCACCCTTACTTAACAAAAGCGAAGCTGTTGGGGAAACAAAAAATATACCCAACCAGAACATAATAAAGGGATCGGATAAATTACCCACGAAAGAAATAATTATTCCGGCAATTGATAAAACTTGAACTTGCCACATGTTGCGATAGGTTTCCCATAGCGAATCTTTAAGTTTGTGGGAAATGTCCTCCGACGCTTTCCACTGTAAAGCGTGCTTTCTTGTCACATAAACCCTAAACAAGGAACGTGCTATCGCGTCCGCGGAAATTAAAGCGTGATGAAGCGTAAACATGGCTCTTGTTAGAACATTAAATACGAGCCTAAAAAAATCTTTTATTCTTGCTTTTATCCTCCATGCAACTGTTGTGTTTTTTTTCCATGATATAAAACTTATTAAATAGGGCCAGAAAAGAGGTAAGGATATGACAGCTATCGCGTATACATGCAAATAAACGGAGTTTCCGGGAGAAAAAACCCAGGCAATTAGTAACAACAATGTAATCGCGATAGGGTTAGAACTTCTTCTTAAGTTGTCAAAGATTCTCCACTTATCAAGAAGTCCAAAATTGTTAGCTTTGGATTTTTTACCACTTCTTTTTTTAAGCCAGGAAATTATTTGCCAATCACCTCTTATCCAGCGGTGAAGCCGCAATGTATATTCATGGTAGCTTCCTAAAAAGTTCTCAAAAAGATGAATATCACCGGCAAATCCCGTTTTTGAGTAAAGACCCTCTAAAAGATCGTGGCTTAATACAATGTTTTCCGGTATTTTTTCACCTATCGTTTTTTCTACAACATTCAAATCATAAATTCCTTTACCGTAAAAAATTGCAGAGCCAAAAAGATCCTGGTATAGGTCTGATACAGGATTAGAATAAGAATCTATACCGGGAGCATAAGAAAAAAGCCTTGAAAAATAAGTTTTTTTGGATGTTGAAAATCTAATTGCTATACGGGGCTGAATAATGCCGTATCCTCTTACGACTTCATCGTTTTTATCCAAAACAGCTCTGTTCAAAGGATGATTAATGGTTCCTACAAGTTCCAGCGCTGTTTCACGAGGCAGCTCTGTGTCTTCGTCTAAGGTAATTACATATTTAACTTTTGAAAGTTTGTGTACATCATCTTTAGTAATAAAGGAGGTTTCTTTATTACCTAATAATAATTTGCCAAACTCTTTAAGTTTTCCGCGTTTTCTTTCCCATCCCATAAAAACTCCTTCGTGGCTGTTCCATACTCTTTTTCTATAAAAAACAAAAAATCTTTGTTTTTCAGGAGAATATTTTTCATTCAAGCGCCTTATCCCTTCTTCTGCCGCTTCAACTTGAGCCTGGTCTTTGGATGCTTTTTCTTTTGAATCATCCTGAAAATCTAAAAGAAGCGCGAAATATAAATTTTCATTGGAGTTGCCCAAAAAATGAGTTTCTAATCTGGATACTATGCGCTCAAGAGAATCTTTATCTCTGAACATGGACGGTATCACCACGACAGTATCCGGAGGTTTGGCAGAGCCTTTAAGATAATCTATTCTGGGCAATCTTTTTGACGGTAAAAATTTAGCAACAATCGCGCCAAGTAAGTAAACAACAACCTCAACATTTAACAACAGGGAAACAGTGACAACCACTGCTATAAGATGATTGGAAAGAGGGGTGTGCAAAGCAAGAATAAACCCCCACACAGCGCTTAAAAAAACAGTAAACAACCCAACTAAACCAAAATATATTGGAGTAGCATTATCCAAAATAAATCGATAAATCTTTTCAGTAACAGTGTGTTTATAACCGGTTCTTTTTTCTAACTCTGCCCTACCCTTATCAACAAGATAGTAACCCACATGTCCATCGGCGTGGTTTGCACTGTGGGTATCAGTTTTTACAGATTCTTTGAACTCTCTTTTTGAAAGACTAACAGCTGTTTTTGCAACCTCGCTTTCATCTATTCCTGTTCTCTCCGCTATCTGTAAAATTACTTCCCTGTAGCTTCCTAGTGTTTTGTCATCACAGGAACTAAACACTCCGGATGGGTCTTTGCTTAAGACTTTGTCTACTACGTTGATACTGCTTTCAAATTTTTCCCAACGTACCTGGTTGGTCCACCTTAAACCATTAACAATATTCCCAAGCAAGCGCATGTGTTTATCTCTTTTTTTGCTTTCCAGACTGGATAAGTCTTCAACCGGTATTCCTTGTTTTAAGAAATTAGACTTCAGCCACCTAACTATGGGCTTCATGTCTTTGCCTTCCGCGGACAAAAGCGGTAATAAATGGTAGCCAAAATTTACAGGTATTATTCCAAAATTCTTTACAAGACGGCTTGTAATCTCGGGGTACTTTGTTTTATCTTTTTTTACCTCCTTTTTTATTATTTTAAACCATTTTTCTGCCTCCTCGTATTCTTTGAAAAAAGAGGTGGATACTGATACAAGCGCGCTGGATTTTTCAACTAAAATAATTTTTAAAAATAAAGGAATTGCCCGCAACTCCGTAACGGAAAGCGGAGCTTTTTTCTGGTAACTTTCTATAAAATTAAATAGAGTCTCTCTTTTAAGGTCGTTTTCTGTAAGATTTAAAAATTCCAGGAGTATAAAATATATTCTGGGAACATATTTATTTTGGTAACCGGTAAAAGGCAGTTTTTTTAAACCTTTTTTGTTAGCATTTTCTAAAATATCCTTAACTGATTTGTTAATAAGATAAAAATTATCAAAAAGCCACTCAACTTCATGTGTGAGATGTTTTAATTCGGAGACAGTTTTGACCAGGTCTTTAAAAAGTTTGTTTGTATTCTTAACCCCCGATATTAGCTCATCATAGTACTTTTCAGCCGGATCTTTTTTAAAAACCAATCCTTTTTTCTCTGAGAGCGCTAATGCCAGTTCATTGATTTTATCGTCAAGAGGACTGTGTTTTGTTTTTTTCATAGTTTACCTTTAGAAATCTGCGCTATTTGTGGTAACACAAAGCCTTATACTTATAATACTATAGCTTAAAGCCTGCTAACAACCTTAAAAAAACCGCGGTTTTACACAAGGAAACTTTAATTGGGCTGTGGTAGAATTATATTAAAAGAGTAAAAGAAGAAGGTCTGGCTGAAAAAATGGGAAAGGCCGCGCATAAAACAGTTAAGGAAAACTTCCTTATTACTCGCCTACTAGAAGATGAGTTGAATATAATGGGAAGTATTATATGAATGGTTAAATAGCTGCATGGCTAAATAGTTAATGAAAAAGCGAAAACCATTTAACAGTCAGGGAACGAAGTGAGCAAAACCATATAACCATTTAGAGGGCTATTAAAAAACGGGGCATATGCCCCGTTTTTTAATAGCCCTCTAAGGTTTTTGCTCTATCGTGTTTTCGTATCTTTTCCAGCGCTTTTGCTTCAATTTGGCGTATTCGCTCACGTGTAACTCCAAACTCTTTTCCGACCTCTTCAAGGGTGTGGGTGACTCCATCCTCTAAACCAAAACGCATGCGAAGTATTCTTTGTTCTCTTGCGGAAAGATCGCTTATAATGTCGTTAAGGCGCTCACGAAGAAGCTCGCGCCCCGCAACAACTTTAGGCGAAAGTTCTTTTTCATCTTTAACAAACTCACCAAGTACGCTTGATTCATCACTATCTTCTCCCACAGGAGCCTCCAGTGAGACTATGTCCTGGGATATTTTTTGTATGTGGCGAACTTTCTCTATGGGTATGCCCATTTCGGAAGCTATTTCCTCAGGGAGCGGGTCGCGTCCCAAATCCTGAAGTAAACTTCTTTTTATTTGAGTATACTTTGATATGGTCTCTACCATGTGTACAGGTATTCTTATGGTTCTTGCTTGGTCAGCAAGAGCGCGGGTTACAGCTTGGCGTATCCACCAGGTAGCATATGTGGAAAATTTATATCCCTTGCGATAATCAAATTTTTCTACTGCTTTAAATAAACCGATATTACCTTCCTGTATCAAATCCAAAAGAGTTAAGCTGGGGCTTCGTCCTACATACTTTTTAGCAATACTCACAACGAGGCGCAGGTTTGCTAAAGCCAGTTTTTTGCGCGCTTCTTCATCTTCTTCTTCTATTCTTCTTGCGAGTTCTTTTTCTTCATCAGCGGTAAGAAACGGCACTCGCCCTATCTCACGCAGATATGCCTGTACAGAATCAAAGGGAAGCCGGTCAAAATCAACATTTTCAAATTTTGTAGTTGTTTCCTTGTCTTCATCGCTTTGTAAAAGATCCTGCGATTCTTTTACCTTGATGCTGTTATTTGCGAGCTCGTCGTACAAAAGCTCTAAACTTTCAATATCGGTTTCAGCTTTAGGTATAAAATGTAATATTTCGTTATAAGTAACAAACCCTCGCTGAAGTCCGCGTTCAAAAAGCGCTTCAACTCCCTTTTCCCAAGTGCGCTTAAAATCTGTCCTTCTGTACTCCTCCGCCTTTAAAGGCTTTCTTCTTGATTTCTTTTTTATGCTTTTGGCATTTAGTGCCCTTATTTGTGCTGAACTTTTTTGAACTGAACCTTTTTGGGTTGCAGTTTTACGCGTTTGCGTAGTACTCCGCTTTTTTGGAGCGGTTTTTGTGGTTTTTGCGGAACCTGTTGAGCGGGCTCCGGAGGTTTTCTTTCGTTTCTGCGCTGTTTTTCCCTTCTTTGCGGTTGTGGTTTTTTTACTTGTAGACTTTTTTGGCATAAAATTAATGCGCAAACTTAATTTAATTTCGACCTCTGTTGTGCTTTTTGTTGGAACATTTCAATAAGATTACTGACGTCTTTTCCCTGACTTTCACCTTCGTTAATTTCTCCTTCTAAACGGCTCTTTTCTTCATCCAGGATAATTTTACGATACTCCACCAAAAGAGAGTTTAACCCTTGTTCCGAATACTCCTGGGGAAATGCCTCGCTTTCAAAAAGAAGTTCTTCAACAAATTTTTTATCATCTCCCTCTAAACTATCTACTATGTTCTTTTTTTCCGCTTTTTGTATATTGTATAAAATTTGTAAATCATTATCTTCACTGTTTATGTCGGAAAGTGTGTTTATTGTGTGTTCAATGAGTTCCGGTTTCTTAAATATGTGTACCAATATCTGGCGCTTAAGTCCCGCTTTTCTACTGGGTTTTTCTTTTGGGGGTTTCTCTTTTTTACCGGTAACCGATTTGTTTGAATCTTCTTTAAAATTTTTTATATCCTCCCATATGATGTCTTCTTTTGAACCAAGACGAACTGCGGCTTCCTGAACCCAATGGGCTTGTTCTATCTTGCTTGGAATATTTTTTAATATAGGTGCTATCTCTTTTACTATTTCTCTTTTTCCCTCCGCCGTTTTTGAGTCAAACTTACCAAAAGTGCTGTCAAAATAAAACTGAGTAATGCTTTTTGTGTTTTCTAATGCCTTTTCCCACTGTTTGGGGTCTTTGGCAATAATCTCTGCCGGATCGCTATCGCTATCCAAAGATATTACTTTAACATCAAATCCTATTGATTGCGCAAGTTCTATGCCTCTGCGAGTTGCTAAGTCCCCCGCTGAGTCCATATCAAAAGATGTTAGTAAGTTTTTGGTAAACCGACCAATAAGATCCAGTTGGTTTTCTGTCAGGGCTGTGCCGGATGATGCTACAACATTTTTAAATCCTTCCTGGTGGGCTAAAATAACGTCTGTGTATCCCTCAACTATTATACAGGAATCACTCTGTCTAATTGCTATTTTTGCTTTATCTAAACCATAAAGAATATTGCTTTTATCGTAAATATTAGTTTGCGGGCTATTTATATATTTTGCCGCCTCATCAGAAACACTCTTTCCCATTGCTTCGGCAAGTTCCGGCGGTAACTTGCGGGCTCCAAATGCTACGACATTTCCATTGGTGTTAAAAATTGGAAAAATTATCCTGTCTCTGTACCTGCTTACATATTCCCCCGATCTTTCAATCTTAAATGCCACACCCGCGACAACAACATCATTAAGAGAGTATCCTTTTTTGTCCAGTAACTCTAATAATTTTTTTGAATCAGACGAGGCATATCCCAACATAAACTCCTCGCCGGCTTTTTCGTTTATACCCCTCTCTTTTAAATACTCCGCTACTCTTTGCCCGTTTTTTGATTCAAGCAGGCTGTGTCTAAAATATTTTGCCGTAAGCTCGCATATTTCTAAACTCTTATTTTTAGCGCTGTAAACCCTAGGGTCCTGCCTACGTATCTCCACCCCCGCCTTCTTTGCCAACATCTGCAAAGCCTCGGGAAAATCCGAGCCCTCTATCTGTTGCACAAAAGTGAACATATCCCCCCCTACTCCACAACCAAAACATCGCCAAATCTGGCGCGTTGGCGATATAAAAAAAGAAGGGGTTTTTTCCTGATGAAATGGGCAAAGAGCTCTGTAGTTTATTCCGCTTTTTTCAACACGAATATAATCGCTAATAACCTCTTTTATATCTAAACGATTTTTTATTTCCTCAACTGAGTCCTGAGGAGCCATGTCATGTAATATGAAAAACGCTATTATTTAAACAATTGGGACTATACTTTATTATGATACTACCGCAAATTCAAAATGTAAACCCTGACTATCACCCTGTCTGCATACTTACGCACAGGCAGGCGGTTGAGCTATTGATTCAAACTAACTTTGTAATTAAGTATCCTATAAGAGACAAAATTCCCACAAAAAATACTACCACCCCAATCCCAATAAGCAAAAGGGTTAATCTTACCTGTTTTAAGGTTTTTGCGCCTTCGTCCACTACCCTATCCAGATATTTATCTATATATTTCTTAATCATATCTTAATTATAACACACTTTGTTCATGTTTTTTGACATTTTTATAAAATTAATGTATAATACCATACTTCCCTTCTGCCTTGGGGCTGAAACTCCAGGGCAGGAGGGAAGCTACGAGCAGTAGCTGACTAGGCCTCTAAGTATAGTTTGAATTCAGATTTAGAAGCAAAAGAATGAATCGGATGTTAGGCGCGCGGAGCGACACGATGCTTAAGCATCGTTAGCGACAAGCAACAACGCAGACGGTTTATTCTTTTGCTTCCCGTAGGGCGGGTGTATATTTTCCATATCCTTCGTTTTTATCGCTCATGCACATCTGTGCATTTCACTCTTCAGGCCTAGGCTATGGAAAATATTCACTCCGCTAAACGGAATTCAAACTATACTTAGAGGCCTATTAGTCGCCCGTTTACATAAAAACCCCCTGCGCCTAATACCATGTTCAAAGCTATAGGTATTATACTGCTGCTCGTAGCCTTGAAGATAATGTTCTCACCCGTTTTTTATGAGGCATCAATCTTCATGCAGCAGTTCTTTCGCTACGGTACGGCGGTATTGAATACATCAATGCCGATAGCCGGACCATAAGCAGCAACCCTGCCTCTTGGCAGGCAAGCGCCACGTATTACGTGGCGCTTTTTGCATACACATATTATTAAATTGACTTAACACTAAATTGTTGGTATTTTATCCATAGTTCTATAACAAGGAGGAAACACAGGATGACAAACAGATTGGTACTAAAAATAGGCGGGTCAAGCCTAAAGAATGACAAAGATTACACCCACATAGCAAAGAAAATTGCTGAACAGGTCCGGATAGCAGAAAAACCAATTGTTGTAGTAATAAGCGCGAAAGAAGGAGAAACCAACCGGCTCTGGGAAGAGGCTGGAGAAATCTACTCCAGTAAATGGTGGCAACTTGAATATGTCGCTCTTTCGGGAGAATTTCACTCGGCACATACCATGCAGGAAGAATTACTGAGTATGGGTTTAAAAGCCAAGTTTGTATCACCTTGGGATATAGACCTTCGAGTAACAGGAAAAGATCCGGAAAATTGTACCCTAATTGGGGCAAATGAGGAGCTTTTCAAGCATGAAGTAACAGAATCTTCTGTAGATGTTGTAATTATTCCCGGATATGTAGGGATTCACACCACAGCGGGGGCCGGTAAAAGCACTCCCGCGCTTGCCGCGCTCGGACGCAACTCTACAGACCTGATAGCTGTTGAAATAGCCCGGTGCTACAATGCGCCTCTCTATTTTGTAAAAAGCGCTCCTACCATCTACGCTGTCTCGCCAAAGCTTGTGGGAAGTCCCAAAAAAATACCTCACATGACATACGAGCAAGCTCTTAGGTTTTTAGAGTATCTGCCTCAAAATGATCAGTTCATAATGCGAAAAGCTGTTGAATTGGCATGGAAAAACAAGGTAGAACTTACTTTTGGTTCTCTCAAGGGCCTGGATGAGACAAAAATATCGGCAAGTCTACACGAAAAAAGTGGTAGCGGTTTTCGGGCAATGCCTGTCAAAGAAAGTGTATCTATGGTTAGTTTTGAAATGCCGGCAGATAACAAAACGCGAGCAAACCTCTTCCGTGAGTTTCACTCCAGAGGTATACGCTTTAACGATAAGATAGAGGTGCGTTCAGGCGGAAGACAGCATTTCACACTCTTTGTAGACGAGTCCATGGAAAAGAGTGTAATAAGTATTGCAGAACACTTCTCTGTTAACTCCGAGGGTGTAGAAGCCCACGCCGTTGCTCTTATCACACTTTTGGATACAATGCTTGACCCTGAAAGCCACCATTCAAGCATAGAATCTGAAGCGCTTGAAAAAGAAGATGTTGAGATATATGGAACTGTTACATCAGGTATAATAATGCATATATACGTCGCAAGAAAAGACGTACGAAAAGCGGTTAAAATACTGGCAAATAAATTTGTTCTTTGTAAATAATCGCACAAAAAATCGGCAATATAATTGCCGATTTTTATTTTGTAGTAATTGCTTCATATTTATATAAATGAAAAACCTCGCACAAGGCGAAGTTTTTCATATGAGGATGGAAGTTGGACCGAAGTCCTCTTTCCGTCCTCATAAACAGTATAGCGTGCTTATGAATATTAAGTCAATTAAAGTTATCCACAGGACAGGAATCCTGAGTCTGTCGAAGGATTCGGCAAAATTACTGTCAAAGCAAATATCTGCTAAAATTGTTATACACTATTACATACTCTTTATCATGAGTTTATTGTAGCGGAGCCGTGAACATTAACAATTTCAAGTTTTTCTTTGGCGGCAAATTCAACACCATTTTATTTCTTAGCTATAACCCAATAATGAAACTCTTCGTCACCAGATTGCCCTTCATACTTTTCTTCAACGATTTTAAATCCCGCGTTGGTGATGATCTTTTTGTACTCTTCTGGCTCGTACGTACTCCACGCCATTGGAGCACCGCACCAATCTTGCTCTTCTCCGTATTCAGAGCCAGATGTCCCCAGAGTTATGAGAATAACTCCGCTCTCCTTAAGCAAGGTGTGCATCTTAGAAAAAAGGTCTTGATGTTCTTCTCTGGGAATATGAAAAATAGCGTAGAAAGAAATAATTGCGTCAAAGTCTCCTGCTGCAAAATCATATTTAGAAAAGTCTCCTTTAACAAACTTTGCTTGGGGCACATTTTTCTTTGCCTGCTCGATATGTTTTTGCGAAATATCAATTCCTGTTACATCAAGACCTTTTTCAATCAAATAGTTGTCGAATGGTATGCCAATACCGCAGCCAAAATCAAGAACTCTGCCCTGCTGGCTAACTTCCTTGACAAGACGATCCAAAAAATATCGCTCCATCTCATTTGGTGTGGAGCTTATGCGAAATTTGCCGGCATAATCGCCTTTCTCGTATCCCTCTTCGACAATTTTTCTGATGTCCTTTGGCATAACAAGCTTTTGAAGAAAGTAATTAGTCTGCTAAAAAATTGAATAAAAAGTGTTCTTTTGTTCTTCGTTTTTTGGAAGCGAACCTAAAATCAAAATGTTGTTCATATGTATATCAAAATAAATTGGAGTTTATATATTTAGCTAAAATTAAAAATGTCGCTTAGCGTTTGCGTGTATGAGAAGTTGCGAAGCAATTTGGGCTAAGGCTTTTGTAAAAAGCCTTAGCCTCATACACGCTGTTGTGCGATGTAATAATACATTTTTAATCCCGACCGAAGGGAGGAATAGTTTTAAAACAATTTTTCTTATTTAGTAGACAGGACCTCATCTAACAATTCAGGAATTTCTTGCTTAGGCAATTTACTTCCAAAGTGACCTCTATCTTCAAATTTTAGAAACTTAGCATCTAAACCTTTTGCGTTTTCTTCTCCAGCAGAAAATGGGACCCACTCGTCATCTTTGGAATGCAAAACAACAAAGTTATCGCAATGATTTCTTATTTTTGCAAAATCAAACCCTTCTTTTGAATAAAATCCTTTGTTGTTTTCAATTTTATTCATTTTCTCAGAATGCCCTGAATTAGTTCCAACCAAAACAACTTTTTTAACTCTGAAATTTTCAGGTTGAATTTCAAGCCATCTTAAAATCGCGACACCTCCACGAGAGTGTCCAATCAAAATAGAATTTTCATTTGGTTTAGTTTTATCTAATTCTGCCAACCATTCCTTGATTTCTGGATCATCTGCTTTTGGCAGGAATGGGGCTTGAAATTCAATATCATTTTTTTGCATTTCAGATTTTAACCAAGGATACCATTTTTGGTTTGGATTAGTGTCCTTGCCATGCATTAATACTACGTTTAAATAATTCATACAAAATGTAAATTGCCTAAGTTATATAAAGTTATTTCTTGAAATACTGTCGTTTTGTATTTAGAAAAATCGTTTTAAAATTTCACATAACATTCGCATGTATGAGAAGTTTACTGGCTGTATAATATCGCGAAGCAACACAACCGCCAAATATGGATGAAGTGAGGTGCAACCGAGCGAAACCGCATATTCTGTGTTAAGTGACGTTTTTTAATTCGGGTGTTAGAACTGTGCGATAGAATTCTTCAATTTTGATTTTAGGTCTTCAATATTTTGATAATAAATAATCTCTTTTGTAATTGGACAACCTTTTACCAATTCAGAAACTTTACTTCCTTCTTTTGCAACAACGATCAAAGGTTTATTGTGAATTGCACAATCTCTAATTTCCATACCTTGACCTGTCGAAGGCTGGCTTTGTTCACCAATCACTAAATCAGCTTCTTTTACAGTTTGAAAAGCTCGTTCATATCTCTCTTGCTCAGTTCCATTGAACTTAGCAGTATCAATTGGTGATTTTACAGTTGTTGCAAAATCTTGAGCAATCTCAATAATTGAATTGTAAAGTTTCGTTTCCTCTTCGGTTTTTGGAAGCGAACCTAAAATCAAAATGTTGTTCATATGTATATCAAAATAAATTGGAGTTTATATATTTAGCTAAAATTAAAAATGTCGCTTAGCGTTTGCGTGTATGAGAAGTTGCGAAGCAATTTGGGCTAAGGCTTTTGTAAAAAGCCTTAGCCTCATACACGCTGTTGTGCGATGTAATAATACATTTTTAATCCCGACCGAAGGGAGGAATACGAAATCAGGGCAATTTTTTTCATTATTTTTTCCTTTTGAAAGAAACTGTGCTTGAATGATAATAACTGCCGGGATCATCTATGCGACAAATTTGCAATTCACTTAAATCATCAAGATCTTTCCTTTCAAAACCATCCGCTTCATATGGCGGTACTTGTTCGCCGCTTTCATTGTCCTCATCCAAAGACCAAGATTGGCCCCATGTTTCCCATTCATCTCCACAACAACCTCCGTCAGCTTCGCCGATTAAAATATATTCCTGAACGCTATCGAACTTTCTGATGTCTTTTAAGCTGTCCTCCTGATAAGGCATCCATGAGAAAACCACTATGTCGGGATTATGTTTTTCCATTGCCTCGTCATGTTTAAGTTGCTCAACGGGAAAATCACTGTTTAGCGTCCATGCTCCTGAATCTGTAGCTACCACTTTTGTTTTTCCTGGTGCTCTTTCCTCTAATTTTTGTTGAAGAAAGTGAGATAGCCTGCCGTTGCCTGCACCAATTTCAAGAATTACGAGAGGTTTTTCTTCGCTTGCGCCGTGTTCTTGGATTTTGCCGACAAAGTAATCAGCAAAGGCGTTTAAATATTCCTCGTTGAAAAATTCAAAAACTGGCTTTTCTTTATCAAAACAAAACTCTCTCCATTGTTCCCAATTTATAAACGCCTTTGTGATTTGCTCGTGAGTCGGCAAAAAATTTGGGTCGCGCAACTTCTCTCGTAATTCATCGGGCGCTAACTCTCTTTCGGGTTGTTGTGGAGATTCTTCAGAAGGCTTGGCTTGTTCAATTTCACTTTCAAATTGTGGTTCCTTGTATTCTGGCATATTATTGAAGTTTAGGATTACTAATTAAGGAAGCCAGCAAATCCTGTGCTTCATTAGAGATATTGTCATCTGGTGTTGGTGTTGAATACACTTTATTTCTAAGTTTCCAAAGTTTTTTAAGGTCAGCCACAATTTGTTCGTCAATTTGTCCTGTGCCTACGAGCTGTTTGACTAAAACTGGAAAGCCAATCCTTCCTGATTCGTCGCCAGCCTTTTGGTACAGTTTATTTTCCAATACTTTGGTTTCTTCGAGAAATTTTGCTGTGTTCATATGGTTTTGATTAAATAATGAATAAAAAATTGCCCTGATTTCCAACCGCCGCATTAGCGGCGGAAAGAATGTATTGTTATTTCACTTAACGTTTCGGGATAAAAGAAGTTTTTCCGTAATGTAGTGAAGGAAAAATTTGGGAGAGGAAATTTTGCTTTCCTTATTTAATTATAATGCAAAATTTCTGAACCGTATATCCCTTGTTATACGCCCCGACGACTGAAAGGAGGAGAGCGCAGCGGGGCAAAATCCGAAGGATTTTGAGTTCAGAATTCGGGCACAATTAATCTTTATTTTCCTCAAGATTAAAATTTTTATTATCATGTCCTCCTGCAAGTTTGTTCGCATGACCAACTTTTCTCATGACTTCTGGGGGCATTCTTTTTTCATATTCATCGAGTGTGTTTTGTAGAGCTTGTGATGCATCTATATTCATTTGGTTAGAAAGTTTCAATAGAAGAAATAAAGTGTCTCCAATAAAATCTGATGCTTCTTCTTTCTTATTTTCTATAACTTCCTTTTGTTTTTCATCATCTATCCATTTAATTAAACCCCAAAACTCACCAACTTCTTCAGTTATGTTTAATGACAAATCTTTCAAGTTCCAATTATTATCCCAACCTCTAGCAATGTCAAATCCTTTAATTTTGTTTTGTGCTTCTTTTATTTTCATAATAAAATATTTAACTTGTATTTATTTATATACTTTGTGCCCGAATTCTGAATTTCACTTAACGTTTGCGTGTATGAGAAGTTGCGATTGCAGAGAGCAATATGGGTGGAGCGTAGCGGAACCGCATAGCCAGTGTTAGGCGACCCGAAGGGCTTGAGTTTTATTCAGAAACAGAAACACGATTTTCAGCGAGCCAACCATTAAATGCCTTATAGAATTTCCCGTTTATTTTCAGATCATTTAGTATATCTTCATCATTCTCGCTGTTCATGATGTCTGCACTTTTTTGTGGACTAAATGTTTCGATTGGCTCTACGGCTGGTTGAGTATTTGATTTGCCGTCCCACTCATTAACATGAAAAATATTTATTAGACTACTGTCCCATGTTGCATCGACAATAATCCATTCATCGTTGATAAGTACTTCAAGCCAAACATGTGTACTGTTATCATCGTGAGGAACGCTTGAAACTTCTTTAGGCAAATTAATTGAGCTCCACAAAAAAGTGCAGACACGATATCTGACCTCTAATCCTTGCTTCTCAAACAGGTCTTTAAGTAGCTTACATTTTCCACTACAACAAACATCGTTCTCCCTCAAAGCAAGGGGAACTCTATAAGGCACATCACGGACTGTTTTAAATGCTTCGATTGTGTTCATGGTAAGTTTCTGTTTCTGAGTAATATTTCACATAACGTTGCCGATATGAGAAGTTGCGACCAAAGGGAGCAACTTGGGTGGAGAAGTCTGCAAGACTTCGTAACCTCATAATCCTTGTTATATTCCCCGAAGGGAGGAAAGCGCAGCGTCCCCTTGCGTTGAAAGTCAGCCCGTTAAATAGAATCAGCAAATTCTTTTACTTCATCTTCAAATATCAATTCGTCTTTAGAAATCTCTTTTATTTCTTTAGGTAATTTTGAAATGTCAAAAAATCTTATAGGTTTGCCCAATCGCTTAAACATTTGAATTTCAGCAAGAACTCCATCACTAATTTCTCCATAAACCCATAATTCATCACATCTTTTCATAAGGTTATTATTTCCATTTCTAACTAAATCTCTTTCAACCAGTTCATAGAGATAATAACCGAAAACATTAAATGGGTTTATGGGAATTGCACCTTGCTCAAAAGCGTGCTTGCAAATTAACATTCTTTGATGGAAGTTCTTACAAGATTGGGCAGTAAAAACTACTTTCCTTTCTTCTTGAAGATTTTTTGCAACATGATTAAATTCACTCATAAGAATTGATATTTGATTTATTTATATAAATGTAATGGTTGTGTAGGGCTGACTTTCAATGTCGGACAA
>JBBDKX010000018.1 GCA_040879145.1 Candidatus Spechtbacterales bacterium
TTGCATAAACTGCGATATTCCTCTTCAAAACTACTGCAAATAGCCTCTGTTTTTGCTATATGCCCCATATCCCGAAACACCTCTGCGCTTGTGGGTGTCAGAAAGTCTACCCCCACATTAGAAATAATATTTAACGATGATTCCGTCAACGCTTCGGGAATAAAAGATGTAATAAAAATTAATAAGGTTGCGGCTGATACAAATTTTTTCATAGATTTTCATAGATAAAATAAATTAGCATAAGTTCATTATACTAACAAATAAAGTACCTAAGGTATGGAAAACGAAACGAGAACAAAAAGCAAACTAAGGTGCATAATTATTCTTAAATTCGCCCGTTCAAAAACCATACAAACCTCATACCAAAATAGCTATTTGGGCAACAAATCCTTATATGTGTCGCGCTTTCTTATTACAATTTCTTTATTATTTTTTACCAGTACTTCTGCCGGCAAAAGACGTCCGTTAAAACGGCTCGCCATACTCATTCCGTAAGCGCCTGTGTTTTTTATAGCTAAAATATCCCCCTCATGTACAGTGGGTATTAAGCGGTCTTTCGCGAGAATGTCTGTACTCTCGCATATGTTACCCGAAATTGTAACTCGTTTTTTGCGCCCCTTGGGATTTGAGACATTTACCACCTCATGATAAGCGTCATAAAGCGCCGGTCTTATAAGGTGTGTCATGCCGCTGTTTGTACCCGCAACCAGCTCTCCAGCGGGAGTCTTCTGTATTGCGGTAACCTGAACCAAAAGAGTACCGCTCTCCCCCACCAAAAACCTGCCAGGCTCCACATAAAGACTAAGCTCTTTGCCGTAATTTTTTACAAATTTACCAAATTTATCAGAAAGTTTTTTACCCAACTCTTCAACATCTAATGGTTTTTCATTTGGAAGGTACGGAATCCCAAAACCTCCGCCAAAATCAATAAATTCCAAATCCTCAAAACCTTTTGCTGTGTCCAGCATAATATCCATCGCCTTCAAAAATATAGCCGGGTTTAGTATTCCCGAACCCACATGCTGATGAAGTCCCTTTATTTTAAGATCATATTTATCGGCAATCTGTTTAATTTTTTTAACATCTTTTATATCAATTCCAAACCTGCAATTCGGACCCGCTGTTATAACATGGCTATGATGCCCCGCTCCGTAAGAGGGGTTTATTCTGACCCCAACCTTGATGCCGGGCTTAATTTTACCTATTCGCTCAAGCTGGGTTAAAGAATCAACATTTATAAAAACTTTTTTATTTAAAACAAATTTCAACTCATCTTCGGTTAAATTATTGCCTGTAAAAAGTATATCCCGTGGCTTAAACCCGGCCTCTAAGGCAAGCCAAACCTCGCCGGGGCTTGAAGTATCCGCATATGCCCCGAGTTTGCGTAAAAATTTTAAAATGTGAGTGTTGGGATTTGCTTTTACAGCGTAGTTTATGCGCTTATTCGGATATTTTATTGCCTTATCCAACAAGTTAAACTGCCTTTCAATAATACCCGCATCATAAACATAAAGCGGTGTTCCGTATTTTTTAGCAAGTTGTTTTAATCTTTGATTATTCATAAAAGAAATATTGGCGGGAAGCTGTTGGGCTATTTTGATTTTTTAACCCTTTCCACATACTCTCCCTTCAAAGTGTTCACAAGTATTATGTCGTCCATTTCTATAAAAAGAGGGGTCAAAATCGTAGCGCCACTCTCAATTTTAACCTGTTTTGTTCCTCCGCTTACCGTATTTCCTCGTATATTTGGCGGCGCCTCAACAACTCTGTATTGAACTTTTATAGGCAGCTCTATGCTTATTATGTCGTCTTTAAAAAAAAGTGCTGAAACCTCCAGATTAGGTTTTAAAAAAAACTTCTCACCCCCCAAGCTCTCCTCCGAAAGTTCGTATCTTTCCCCTTTGTTCTCGAGATTACAAAATACGTACTTATCTTTATGTGAATACACAAACTCAAAAATCTTTTTTTGTATATTAGCTTCTTCAAATCTGTCTGAAGACGGATTAAAACCGCGTGTTATTGTAGCCCCGGTTATAAGATTTCTTAACTTGGCCTCAGCGGTTGCCGCCTGCCGCGCCACTTTTTTGTGCTGTATCTCTAAAACACGGTGCGGTGCACCATCCAATAAAATAAGAGTATCCTTTGTTAATTGGCTAACTGTTAGCATATTTTTTGCTTTACAAAATTAGTAATAAGTAATGCGTAATTTTTACAGCGCTGTACCTGCCTGTGTCGTGCGAGGCACACAGACAGGCGCCACCATATTTTTTTAAATAACTCAATGAGGTATTGGCATTGAGTTATTTATTTCTTAGCCCACAGGACTTGAAACCACGTACGCGAGCACATCGAAATTTGGGTCATGCAGCTCGATCATCTCATATTCTTGCCGTTCTATAAAATTAAGGTTGGCTGGATGCTTTGATAAATAATCGTTTTTGAAAATTTCGTAATCAGTTTCGAAATCATTACACCCCACTTGCGGTCGTTCTGTGTCTGGTTTTCGGATTCGAAGATGGGTTATGAGATTACCACCTGCTTCGATTGGATCGCGCAACTCAACCCGCGGCCCATTGTTATAATTGTAAGGTTTCCCCAACTTCTCTATAATTTTAACTAATGCGTCAAACTCTTCTTGGGAGTGAGAAAACACCGTCAAAGATTTAATCGAAAAAGCCCTTCCAAGAACCTTTTGAGCCATCTTTGAGGTTTCTGAAGCAACATATTTTACCGTTTCGACTAACTGCTCCTGATTTCGAATTTCTTTAGCCATACCTTTATTTATCATAGCACTTTTTACTTATCACTTATTACTTATTACTAATAAACTCTGTTTTAGACGAGCTTATCATATAAATTTCCATTTTTTCAAGTGCTTCTTCAACCAGCTTATTCGCTTCCAATCCTTCCTTCAGTTTAATCAAGGCATCTTGTGAAACCTTAGTTCTTGGATTGTTTGATGCAAAAACAGCGCAGCAGTCATCATAAGGAAGTATAGAGGTTTTAAATGTCTCTATTTTCTTTGCGATATCAATTGTTTCTTCTTTATCAAAAGCCAAAAGAGGGCGCATTATCGGTATTTCTATTTCGTGCCCCACAGCAGCCATGTTCTCTATTGTTTGACTTGCAACCTGTCCCAGACTCTCACCTGTGATAAGGGCTTTATATTCATTATTTTGCGATAGTTCCTGCGCTATCTCTGTCATAAACCTCCTTGATACCAGCGTTAAGAACGGGTTCTGTATGTTTTTAGATATTTCAACCTGCAGTCCTGTAAAATACACCACAAAGAGTCTAATTGGCGCCGCTTTATATCGCGACAAAATTTTACAAAGGTCTATTATTTTCTCTTTTGTCTTATCTCCCGTATACGGCGGGGTATGGAAGTATACAGCATCAACAGGCATTCCCCTTTTCATCATCATCCAGCCTGCCACGGGGCTATCTATCCCGCCCGAAAGCATAAGCAACCCGGGTGATGCCGTTCCCACAGGCAACCCCCCCAGTCCTTTTGCTTCATTGCCGGTTGAATATGCGTAAACTTCATTCTTTCTAACTTCGATTTCAACAATAAAATCAGGGTCGTGAATATCTACAGCAAGTTCGCTAAATTTATTAAGCACCTTCCCCCCTATTTCAGTGTTTATTTCCATGGAGTTCTTTTCAAACTTTTTGTTCCCGCGCCTTGCCTCTATTTTAAATGTCTTAGCGCCGTTTTTTATCTCCTGACTAGTTATTTCATATGAAATTTCTTCAATATCAGCCATTGAAAGCCCTGTTTTATATGCTTCAACATAGCCTGTAATACCGAACACATATTTTAGTTTTTCTGTTATCTGTTTTCTGTTATCTGTTTTCTGTACATATATCCTCCCCTC
>JBBDKX010000019.1:0-13766 GCA_040879145.1 Candidatus Spechtbacterales bacterium
CGTGGATCCTCGACGCTATAACAAAATCAAAGATTTTGATAGCGTCGGGATTCGCAAGCTCACAAAACAAGATTACACTGATAACAACTGATACCACTGATGATTTTTACATGCATCAGCGTAATCAGCCATTATCTGTGATATCTAAGCGAGCGAAGCGAGCATTAGCGAGCTTACAATATTATAAAGCATAGGAAAAGCAACTGTTGCTAAGAGGTACCCGACTACCGCGTACACAACAAGCCCTTTGCCCTTTTTGCGATACGCCTCGTTAGCGCCTCCTATAACAAAATAAAAAGCTCCCAGCGCTATCATAAGCACAGCTATGGGATTTGCTATTACCTCAATTGTTGAAAAAAGTTGTTCCATAAATAGGTATTAGGTTATAGCTATTAGGTATTAGGAAAGATTAGTGCCCATTTTATTTAGCATTTTCATAACCTCCTCCAGCAAGTCCTCAACCTTTGTATAATTAACATCTTTAAAATTAAGTCTTTTAGCAATCTCTATTTGTGTCTGTAATTCCGCTCCTGACCCGCGCGACATAAATATAAATCTCCTATAATCTTTTTTACTGCCTCTATTTCTTCCTTCAGCAATATTAGAAGGTATAGAAACTGCCGAACGTCGCATCTGTGAAGTTAAGCCATATACTTCAGTTTTAGGAAAACTGCTTGTAATATTATACACTTCCTCCACTAAGTCCATAGCTTTCTGCCAAACAATTAAATCTTTGTATGAATTTATCATAATGTGTAACACCTAAAAGCTAACACCTAATACCTAACACCTAAAGCGTAGCGTAAAAATTAAATTCTCTCTCATTTATTTCATATACCATATCAAAGCGTAATCCAAGCCCTAAAAACTCCTCTTCCGTCGTTATCCAGCTTTTTTCACCTGTTGCAGAAACAATGTAAACGCGCCGGTCTCCTGTGTATCTTATAACCGAAACATCTTCATACTCATCCAAAACTCCTCTGTCCACAACCAGGACATTGTCCCAGCTTAAGTGTCCATACATGTCTATTATCTGCGGAGCCTGTACCCATCGCTTATAACTGTTTCCCTCAGGTGTATTTTTTATAATGTACACCCTGTCATTTCCCTCTTCCCGTACTAAAGCCCCGTCAGGAAAAAAAACAGGGGCGCTCTCGGTTGCAACCATGCTCTTTGTCGCATCCAGTGGCACAGTTTCTGTAATTTCCGCTGTTATAGAATAATTTACAAGCGGCGTATTTCCCAAAAAATTCTGGAGCACAGGCATAAGCACTACCTCACCGTATTTGTAGCCAAAATCCTCAAGATAAAACTTTCCCGAGTTTCCCGACAGCTCCATATAAAAGATCTGCGGCGGTCCGCTGTATGGATAAACAGCGTAAGGTACTGTAAATAAACTGCCCTGCGGCTTGTTAAATGTAAGTACAAAAACATGGTCGTCGGGCTGCTCCACGACTGCCTCGCGCGAATAACTCTTCCAGTTTCCCTGCCAGGGAAATGTTGTATCAGACTGCGATATTATCTTTCCGCCCTCTTTTGCGCCCTCAAAAGTTATATGCAGATTGTTGTAATTTAAATTAGGGTTTCTGTAACAGTAAGCATTAACAGGCGAAACAGTACAGTTGTTAACAAGGCTAGCAATTACCCAGTTGTTAAACACATCCTGAAATTTTTTATCTGCTCCAACGCTTTCAAGCGCGTCGTTTATTCCTAAAATCCCGCTGTTGTCGCTTTTTATTAAAGCGGTAAAAAAATCGTCTCCGTATCGTCCATAAAGATAGTGCCCCAACATGCTTACAACGCCATAATCTGCCTGGTCATTGTTCCAGCGCGTCATGTCGTCGGAAGGATTGCCCAAAAAAGTCCTGACACGGCTTTGCAGGTTGCTTCCCTGGTACGTATCGTTAAGACCCGCTATTGTGGGCGCAACCTCGCTCATCATCTCATTTACCCACAGCTCTTCACGCACATTGAGCAGACGGTTTTTTTGGTTGTAGTGTATAAGATGCTGCAATTCATGTGCCAAAAAACTCTTAAGATAAAGCGGATTACCTAAAAAATCGCTGTTTAAATAGAGTATTTCACGCTCATTGGAAGTTGGCGCTTGCGTCCTTTTTATCTCATCTTCCTCGCGAAAATATCCGCCTATTCCCTCTCTCATGTTTGTAATAAGAACAGTTGTTTTGGGGTCGTTATCTATTCCGGGTGTCCATTCTATACCAAAAACATCCGTTACCTTAGGGTATATCTCTAAATCAAAATTATCTCCTATATCGTCCAGATTAGAGAGCGCTCCGGAGCGTGTAGAAAGGGAAACGCTGCTCCAATAGTCATCTTCTACATAAAAATAGGCGCGCTCGCTCTCGTGTCGCAGAGTTGCGGACACACTGCTTCTTGTGGAGTTGTCAAAACCCGAATCCACATGAAAAAGAACAGAGCCCGAAGTTTGCGCGTACGCGCTGTGGCTTGCGAAAACAAGTAAAAGCAAAAAAACACCGCCTACAACGATGCCCAAAAATACTTTATTTTTCACTTTAAATTCCATGCTTCTATTATACTACAACGTTCCAAAAGCGCTAAATCTTACAAATAAGTCCTATTGGTCCTATGCGACCTATTGGACTTATTGTTCTTAATTTTAAGTACGACCTTTAAAAATGTTTTCTGTTATCCATTATAACAAAATAACAGCACCTTGTGTGCTATTATTTATGACGTAGCGGATTGGAAATTCTTACAGAACTTTCAATTATCTGTATAGCCGGCTTACAGCGCGCGTTTTATCATAAATTCAACATTCTCATTCGCGTTGCGATAAGAAATATCAATATTAGGATATTTTTTCTGCCAAACCCTAAAAACTTCATCGGCAAATGCCTGTCCAACCGTATCTACATCGCGAAAATCAAGAACAATCGTTTCAAATCTGTCCAAACCCATAAACATCCTGCGCGCTTGAGAACGCGATATAAAATCAGTACCCGCCTTGTAAAGATTCACTACTATCTTTGTTTTTGAAAATTCATAAGTTTCCTCATTTGTATATTCTTTAAATACGGAATTCATGTCAATTTGAGAGTCGAGCCCTATTGTAAAAGTCACTTTAGTACCTTTTGTTTTTTTTATGTCCTGAATAAAAATATCCCCAAGCTTGTTATTAAATATAAGCTTTTTTGTACCGCTTCTAAAAATCAGAGTATCAGCTATTTTTGAAGTAAAAAATATACCTTCACCACTATGTGCCTCAGGCGCTGTGGTTTCTTTTCCCTTTAAAAGATCTTGAATAGCCTCCATTTCATTTGAAAGACCTTTGCCCCGGGCAATATTGTTAAAAATACCCACACCTTTATCATTTATATCAAATCTCACTGCTGCACTGTCTCGCACCATTAAAACTTCCACCTCATCGGACATGGAATGCTCTATGGCGTTATTCATCATTTCAAGAAACCCGTAATCCAAAGCTCTTTCCACGTTTTTACGAAGATTTAAAAATATGCCTGTTTCTTTTTTAATATCAACAAGAACGCCATCTTCTTCCAGGTTTGTATTTTTATATATCCTGTGAAACTTACTGAGTTCACGCTTTTTCTTTGCAATAATCTCAGGGGAAGCCATAATATACCTGGCATTGTTCGCCCTGCCTATAAGAACTATTTTGCCCTCGTCTCTTAGTTCCTGGAAAAACCTATTAACATACGCGCGTGAAAAACCGGTCTCTTTAACTACTTCCGAGGCCTTAACTTCACCGTTCTTTTTAATTTTACGTAATATTAAATCCTTTATATCCATAGTTTACAACTTTAGTATAATATAAAAAATAAAAGTTGTAAACAAGTTGTAAACCATATTCAACTCAAAAACCGCTTAATACCCCTTATGAGTTCCTTTATGAGCCCTCCCTTAACCAAAGCAAAAACCCCCTTGCGGGGGTTTTTGCTCCTATTATCTTATCTTGCCTCTATGGCGAGGTCGGACCTTGCCATGGGGCGGCAAGATAGTTGTTTAACTCCTCTAATCCTTTTCTATAATCTTCGTAATCATTTAAAAACTCGTTATAATCCTCCCGGCTATTATCAAAAAGCTCTAATATTCTGTTTGGGTTAACCCATACAGCTTGCTGTTGTCCATTATAATATTTATAGCTTGAATAAGGATAAGTTTCCCATTCTTTAGGGTTGAGGTGGATATATCTGGAGATGTGGCTGAAATATGCATCGTTATCTATTAAAGAAGCTTTGTACCTTCCTTGGAACAATCCGCCTACTCGTTTGTAGCGCTTATTAAAATACCGAACATAGCCAACCATAACGGAACGCATTAGATCTCTTATAGCAAATTGATGGTCCTTCTGATACACAAATAAATGAAAATGATTAGGCATTAAACAATATGATAGTAATTCTATATCTTCGTGCAAACGCAATCTCCTAAGTCTTGCTTCTTCTATTTCAGTCAAAGCTTCATCTTTTGTCTCTTCTTCCAATTCAGGGCTCAACGCAACTTTAAGATAACTCAAAAAGACCCTGTAATCCCTATCATCCATAAAGATATCCCGTTTTTCTACACCTCTATTGTAAATATGGTAATAGGAGTTTGGCGCGTATTGTTTAACTGTGTTTTTACTAGGCATCATCAATAGTTTATATTATCTATGCCTATCTGGCAAGGTCGGACCTTGCCATGGGGTGATGGGTTGGGGTGGGGATAAGGCGGGACGGGGCTTGTCTGGCGAGGTCGGACCTTGCCATGGGGCTTAGCCTTCGCGGTTTTGGCGAGGTCGGACCTTGCCAGATGGCGATGGGATGGGGTGGGATTCTGCTCTGGCGAGGTCGGACCTTGCCATGGGGCTTAGCCTTCGCGGTTATGGCGAGGTCGGACCTTGCCAGATGGCGATGGGTTGGGGGGTGGGAGGGGCCAAAGCAAAAACCCCCTTGCGGGGGTTTTTGCTTTACCGGCGTTGGGTTGCCTGCCTGCCGGCAGGCAAGGGCTGAAATTTCAGCTAGGCTCGTAGCCAGTCCACGCCTCCTGCCTGGCAAGGTCGGACCTTGCCATGGGGCACTTTAAGCGGGTGTTCGCGGTTATGGCGAGGTCGGACCTTGCCAGATGGCGATGGCCCTTAGGGCAAAGGAAAACCCCGCAAATGCGGGGTTTTCCGGTTACCAGCGTTGGGTTGGGCTTATGTACTAAGCTAGGCCCGTAGCCAGTTGAGTATCACTAAACTGCTTAGCAGCTTGTGATGTCTGCACCTATTGGGTAGAAACTGTCGGATACTTCTGAGGAGTTCACAATGTATAGTGAATCCCAGTCGTGTCCACAGCTTTCAAACGTAGAAGGCGTCATGTTCAGCCACTGCTTTGTGCCTGTGTCGGCATCCAATGCAGAGCTTACTTTGTACACCTTCTCGCCATTCAATTCACGAATCATGTCAGAAAGTGTGTAGCCGTCCAATGAACCTGCTACCACATCCTGAATGTTCGCCCACTCAAGGTGTCCGTAAGAGTTGAAGATCGCGGGGTTAATAATTAACCTCTTGAACTTCTTAACTCCTACAAGCTTAACGATGTAAACATCGTCAGAACCTGCTTCACGAACTAAGTCGCCGTCCGCGAATACTGGTGCGGGAGGAGCAACACTTACCTCGCTTACTTCACCACCTGCTGAAACATTTGCAAGAGGCAATGCGTTTCTACCTGCATCCTTGAATGCGCCTGTAGATGCGTAGCTTACGCTAGGCACTGAATCAGGAGCGTCTGTTTCAAGAATGTCTGCCTTAAAGACGTTAGCAGTAGAAGCAAATGTGTATGCGTCGTAGGTGCCGTCGTTTGCACTCCATGCACCTGTTTGAGCAAGACTTTCACCGCTTACTGTCCATCCGTCTGTGTCTGTTCCTGTTCCCATAGCTTCAGAGAATACGAGTACCAACTGGTCATACATACCGTTGGAGTTTCGGTCTCTTAGCAATTTGTGAACAACTATAGGAGCAGCGCCGTCAACTGAATCTGTAGTTACAGGGGCTTCAAACTTAGCGGTGTCGGTTCCTGCGTTAAACGTAGCAACCAAGTTACCTGCCAAGTCAGCAAGTGAACCTTGTACATACTTCAGCTTAGGCAATGCGCCTGTGTCTTCGTTCTGCTCCGCGAACTTAACAACAACCATTGTGTCGTTACCACCGTTTGCGGTCATAACGCTTGTTATTGTTAAGTCGGGAGATGTTTCAGTAGTTGATGAATAGCTAGCTCCTCGTACAGCTGCAAAGTCGCCTGCTACTAATGTAGAAGCGTCTACTAAGCCGTCAAACTGAGCTACCAAAGCGTCAACAATACCGTTACCGTTCATGTCTCTTGTTTGAATGTTTACAAGAGAAGGAGCGGCTCCGGGTGTAACAGTTAATTCTACTGCTCCACCATCGTAGATAGTAGATGTGTGCTGAGGTGTAGCTGAGTTTCCTGCAGAATCCTTAACCTCGTTAGCTACAACAGAGAATTGATCACCCCCTGTTCCAGTACCATCACCTGCTAATGCTTGTGTAGCATCTACTGAAGCAGTAAGAGTTACAACTCTTCCGTTCACAGATACTGTACCTGAATCAGGTACTTCAGCGTCGTCTACTGCTGTACCGTCAGCATTCTCTAGTCTCCAGTCGGTCCAAACAGAACCGTCAGCGCCTGAAAGGCTCCAGGATGAAGCTACTGTTGAAGCATCAACTGCTTCAGAGAAGAACAACTGTACTGTTTCACCAGCTTCCCAGATGTCGTTAGCGGTTGTCTCGTAAAGAGTTGCGCTTTCAAGCAATGGGGAAGCCTTATCTGCTTCGTTTAAACCAGCTGAAGTTACGTTTGCAACCGGGTCATCAGCTAAGGTGCCACCGCTTAGGAACAATGTTCCTGTTGTTGTGCTGTATGTAGCGTCAGGAGTTTTTCCTGAATCAGAAACAAGGGATTCTGTAACAACAAGAGTAATCATTGTTGTTGTTGTACCTGAGTGTCCTGTTGTTGCTAATGAATAACCTTCTGAAAGGGTCCAGCCCAATTCAAGGTCGGCATCAGCTCCACCAGTGTTAGTAACTGCTCTTGAGAATGTAATCTCAAGGCTGTCAATCTGGCCGTCACCGTCGCTATCCTTGTACTCTGCTTTCATAGGTACAGGAACTACGCTAACTGTGGGTGTAATACCAGTTATAGCGTTAGCACTGTTTCCTGCTACATCCACAACGCCTCCTGATGCTGCGTAGTCAAGTGTGAATGTGCTTGTTACATCGTTAGATGAATTCTCGGTTACAGCGATGATAACTGTATCATTACTGTTAGATACAGTTGTTGAATCGAACTTCTTGAATCCTGTTACAGCTCCAAGTGTGTAGGTTGTAGAACCTACTTTCAAAGTAAAGCCTCCTGATGTTGTAGCTGAACCTAAGGTTTCTGAAAAAGTAACTTCAAGTGAATCCACTTTATTGTTACCGTTTAAGTCCTTAAGCTTAGCGCTCATAGGATATGGCTTAGCCATGTCTGTAGTTGTTACAGACTGGTCTAACATTTCCTCGCCTGTTGCGTCTTTAAGAGCGTTTGAAGCTTCGAAGTCTTGGTCGTAAACTACAGTCCAAGAATCACCTGTTGACTGAGCAGCATCTGAATGGTTAACATCTGCAAAATCAATTGTAAGTGTGTCATTTAATACTGTAGTTGTACTCCATGAAGCTGCTGTTTCTAAGTCAATATCTGTTCCACCAGCTTCAATCATGTGAGCGGTTCCGCCAAGGGCGTTAACAAAGTTACCTGTATCGGTAAGTGTAGATGCCATTGATTCGGAGAAGTAAACCTTTACTTGGTCTACTATACCGTCAGCTGTGTTGTCGTAAGTTTCTACCTTTGTAATGGTAGGAGCTACGCCGTCACCACCAAATGTGATTGATTTTGTAGTACCGTCTGTGGTGCCGCTTGCAGATGAAACTGCGATAGCGTTAGCATCTTCTTCAAGGTCGTTTGTCCAAACTTGAACTTTCACAGTTTGGTTGTCAGCACCGTCTGCTGTTACAAGAACAACAAACAGGTCGTTTCCTGCGTTAGTTCCTGCGTCATCCTTAGGAATAACAAATGATGTTGTTATATCAACTGCTACTCCTGCAGAATATGCAGCGAATCCATCAGTTGTTGCTGTAGCATTAACTTCACGAACTGCAGCATTGTCTGAAAGAGCAAATGCAGTTGTCCCTGTTACATCTATACAATTCTGAGCAGCTGTACCGGCTGTACCACAATCTCCAGCATTAGCTGCACTTGCATCTGTGTAGAAAGTACCTGCCATAATGTGGGCTTCTGTTCCGGTTCCAAGTTTTACGGTTACTGCAGCAGCATCAGCTGGAGGATTTGTAGCACCATCAACAAGAACAAAAGTTGCTCCTGCGCCTTGAGCGCCATCAATTAACCCGCTATAAGGCGAAGTTGAATCTGTCCTTGTAACAGAAGTAAGCAATGCGTCGCTTGAGTCAAATACGCCATTTGTACCGGACAATGAAGAGTCGCGATAAATGCGGACTGTTTCAATGTTGGATGCTGCGGCTTCAGCTGCGGAGTCGTCTGAGGTAAGGTGAACGTTCACCTCTGTAAGGGTTGTTTGGGTTTCTGGCCCAACAATGTTCACACCCAAGGCAACTCTTTCGCTTTCACCTGCTGGTGCAATTCGGGGGCTTGTTCCTGTAACGTCTTCTACAACTGCTTCCTCACCTGCAGCGAATACGTTGAGTACCTGTGTAAGGTAAACAACACCGCTCAAGGTAACGATAGTAGCAATTGCTGTAACTACAGAAACCGCCTTCCATGCGTATGTTTCTTTATAAGTCATTTTTAAATTATTTTCTTCTCTCTGTGCTTAAGCTAAGCAAGAGGGAAGATAGTTTTGGGTCTGATATTCCAAGCTTTGAATTTCAAATTTCAAATGTCAAATTTCAATTGAATGCTTAAATGACAAATGAATAAATGAAAAGCATTGGATACAGAACCCGAATTCCGCGTTTTTATTTTAGTTTGCGGAATTGTTTTTTGTGTAGATACCGGTTCGTGCACCAAACAAGTATCTACGGCTTAAGACCACTGCCGACCTTCCGGCCCTGTGTAACAGGACTGCAGAAGTGGTCTGCGGGGGTCGTGCCCCCATTTTGGTTTACGACACAACGTCGCGCCGACCAAAATGGGGGCATAACCCCGTTAAATGTTTTTAATGTGCAACTCTGTAAAAGAGTTGCGGACCTATTCATCATTCTGAATGTGCACTTAAGAATGATGTTTTACGGTCTGGGAATATTCCCCCGTCTCGCTCTCGCTTGCCCGTCTCGCCGAGGTCGGACCGAGGCAGATTTTCGGTGGAACATTCCCAGACTGTTTAGGTGTTCTCATTTTGGGGATAGTTCGACAGGCTCACTACTTACGCGCACCATCTGACGAACATCCCCAAAACGTGGATTGCTGAATTTTTAAGGTTAACTAATTCCCAACTTCTTCTCTACTGCTGATAATCTCTTTTTCAAATCTTCTACTTCAAAGTTAGGCGCCATTTGGCTTAAACGCAATTCCAGATCTTCCAGTTTTATTTTAATTGATTCAACTTCGCTTCTGAGCACCCTGGTGTCTTCCTTGATGCCATCAAGTTTTTCATTAATGGTTGAAAACTCATTCTGCATCATTCGGGCTAAATCTTCATTTGTTACTTTATCGTTTGGCATAATTATTTTTTCTTTTTTAACTTCTTTAACAAATTATTTTTCTTTTTTCTATGTTGACTAA
Organism: Candidatus Spechtbacterales bacterium; assembly: GCA_040879145.1. NCBI lineage: Bacteria > Bacillati > Minisyncoccota > Minisyncoccia > Candidatus Spechtbacterales > Candidatus Spechtbacterales bacterium. Next base: position 9,780 of record JBBDKX010000019.1, read on the forward strand.
ACCGTCTTCTTAAATCATTCGTAGAACCTACATAGATATTCAATTCTTCCTTGTCCTGCAAAACATAGACGTAAAACATATCAAAAATGGGGGCGGGGTGAAATTTCAAATGTGCTAATTTTCTATTTCTGTGTCTGTGCTGTCTGCGAGTTTAACGATGTTGTCTCTGTTTCTTTCTACTTTGTTGCTGAGCATTGCTCTTTCCTGCTTGTCTGTTTCTTCTTTTTCTACAGAGCCGCTTACTGCATTTAATATCCTTTGAACGTCTTCTTTGTCTGCAACTTGTTTAAATTTTTCATCTAATTCATCTTTGGTGTAGAAAATATCTGTAAGACCTTCAAACTTTTTATCAACACCGTTAAACCTTTCGTCCATTTTTCCAAATCTTTCATCCATTTTTTCAAATCTTTCGTTTAGATTTGAGAACTCGCCCTGCATCATTCGGGCTAAATCTTCATTTGTTACTTCTTCATTGTTTTTTTCTTCTGCCATATTATTATTCTTTTAATTCTATTAAATTATCTTTTGATAGTTGGCTTAAATATGGCTTAGAACAATCTTTACACAATTGCACACCTTTTACTGACTTACTTGGAATGAGTTCATAAAGAGATAAATCAAACAAACCTATGTTTGTGTCAGCCTCCTTTTCACACTTGTCACATTTTATAACTCGCATAATATTGTGATTCACGGTTCGGGGACAGTTCGGCAGGTTTCTACGGTGAGCTCGTCGAACCGCTCAATACTTACACGCACCATCTGGCGAACATCCCCAAAACGTGAATTGGTTTGGGTTAATTACTGCTATCTTATTATATCAATATTATATCAATGAACTACGAAATTTCCTTGTGGATTACTTATCAGTAAAATCAGCTACTATCAGTGGAATCACCATCAACAAGCTCGCCGGAATCGGTAGGCTCATCGGAAATATTTTCATCATCACTTGAAGTAATTTCAACCTCCTCGCACCTATTCAATAATTCAAAAGCGGTTATTATGTTGCGCAAGCCACCCTCTTCAAGCAACAGACCGGACTCTTCCAAAAGGGCTTCGTCCGCGCATGCTTCCATTAAAATACTTACCTGTATATTTAACGCCTCGTATGGGTCTTTCTCGTTAACTAAACTGGTCCACACCTCTACCTTTTCATTTACCTGGGCGACTTCTTTTTCTATTGTTTCTTTGTTACCGCTTTCCTTTGCCAAAGCGATATCTTTTTTATAACTTTCAAGAGCTTCCGATACCCCTTCGGCAAGCTCAGGATTAAACGAAGCGGCACCTTCAGCGGCGAATCGGGTTGAAGCGATCCTGCTTATCTCGTTTACTCTTCGCTCTGCGTATTTTGCCTGAAGGACAGTGCCGTCCATCTCGCTAAAAGTTACCGCGCTCCTTAAGTCCTCGCCTGCAAGTTTCGCGCCATAAAGCGGACTTCCCGGAAGAGAGTTTTGCGCCATTGTCGCGCTTAGTACCATTAAGGCAAAAATACCAAGTGTAAAAGCACCCGCCCACTTTGGCTGAGCAAGAGTCCTCTCGAACCATGAACCGCGGATTGATGCGGATTCACGAACCGCGGATTGATGCGGATTTAGGGCTTCCTGTGAAGCGTCTATGTGAGCAATAAGATTTGCGCGCGCGGAAACAGCCCAATCTTCTTGGGGTTTAATTTGTTTTAGTTCTTTTAATTGTTTTCTGAGAGTTTGGTCGTCCATCGCTCTGTGCAAGTTAATGCCGCGGATTAATGCAGATTAAGCTGATTAAATACGGATGAAACTAATAAGAATACTTAAATTTCTACTAACTATGACGAGTTACCTGGCTTTTTGTTACGCGCTTCGTCATATACATAGCGTTTTATTATAAGTTTTTCAGGCGTAAAAGCAACCAATAGACCAAGTTTATATTCTGATTGTTTAAGATAATCCCAGAATTGTTTCATATCATCTTTTGTTATGTGGGGTTTTGACTTAAGCTCTAAAAATATTTTATCTTCTATAACGAAATCCGGTATATATTTCCCTATTTCTATACCCTTATAATGCAGTTTTACAGGAACCTGAGTTTCAAATTTTAAACCTGCCTCTTCTAACTCTACTGAAAGCGCCTTTTCAATAGTTTTCTCTCTAATGCTGCCTAATTCATTGTAGACAGAAAAGCATGCTCCTCGTATTTTATATGTTATATCCTCGTATAATAATTTCGGCATAAAATCCGCTATAAATCCGCGTTTATCCGCGGTTAAGTCATTTTTATTTCTTCTGTAGTCAGCTTTCCTCTCAGTTCCTTCAACGCTCTAAAAACTCCTACCCTCACTGCTACTTCTGTTTTGCCTAAAATTTCGGCTATTTCGGTGTTTGAGAGTTCTTCTATATACCGCAAGGTTATAAGTTCTGCGTGATTACCGCCCAATTCGGACAACGCAGTCTGGACACTTTCCATGCTTGTCCGAATGTCCAGAATATCCCCAATGTCCGAACCACTGGTGTCCAATACACCGGTCTGACCGGTGTTGTCCAAATACTCAAGGAGGTTTTCGTCATCTATGGCGAACTCTTTGCTTGTAGAGCTTTTTCGGTAGTGGTCCGCCATTGTGTTATATGCTGTTTTGTATAAATAGGCGCGTTCGTTATCGGGGTATTTTTCGGGGTTTCGGCTTAAATAGTCCCACGCCTTTGCAAACGCCTCTGCTGTTAAATCCTGGGCAAGTTCATCGGATGCTACTTTAACACGCAGGAAACGATAAATAGACGCGTGGTGCGCGTCGTATGCTTTTATGAAGTTGGTTTTTAATTTGATTAATTTCATTAATCAGAGATTGCACTGATTATAGCTGATAACGCTGATGATGCTTAAGTAGTATAGTCAGGTGTCCAAATTTTACGCTTTATAGTTAGTGGACTACTGCCAAAATTTATAAGTAAACCTAATCTATACCCTGTACCTTGTAGATAATAAACTAATTGATTCTCGTGTGCTTTAGGTAAATACGGAACAGACTTTAATTCAAGAATTACTTTATTTTCAACTACAAAATCGGGCTTATATACGCCAACTTTCTCATTCTGATACTTAATTGGAAGCGTTTTTTCTCTTTCATATTTGATACCTTCTTTATCTAAGGCGATAGCTAGTGCTTTTTGATAGATTTTTTCTTTATGCCCGAATCCTAATTCATTATAAACTTTAAAAACACAGCCACGCACTTTATATGTTAAATTTTCGTATAGATACTTATTTTGACGCATAATATCAGTGTAATCAGCTATTATCAGCGAAATCCCATTAGCTACGCTAAGCGATACTTCGCTCCATTTGTCTTTCCGTGCTTGGTTACTTTGCCCATTTTTATCAATTTATCCAGATCCCGCCTTATTGTGCGAGGGCTTATGTCTTGTAAAATATTTGAAAGATCTGCTACCTGTACTGCTCCGTTATTGCCCAAATGGGTGAGGATTGTTTCGTGCCTGTCCGTTAAAGGCGAACCCTCACTGCGAGCCCTCGTGGCCTTTAACGGACCAGGGTCGTCGCTTACACGAGGGGCGCCTGCATATTCGCCAAATTCAGATACTAAACTTTTTGCATTTCCTGCTTCAGACACAGAAGCAGATTTTAACACATTTTCGCTATTTTGTATATAATTTTTCTCTCTCCTTTCGGGAATATCAAGAGAAGAGCCCGCGTGCCCTTCGGCAAGCCCTTCGACAGACTCAGGGCGATGCTCAGGACTCCGCTCGTCCGCAAGCTCTACGTGCGGCTCTTCGGCCTCTTCTACTCCCGTGTAAATACCCGCGTAAAGAGGGCCACCTGCAGGCGGAGCATAAGATGCCTGTCTGGGTCCTTCGACAGGCCCTTCGGCAAGCTCAGGACGATGCTCAGGGCGATGCTCAGGATTACGCTCGTTATTTAATGACGTAACTGAGTCGTTATTCTTACCGTCCTCCGCTCTTTCAGAGCTACGGAACGGCAAGCCGTCCTGGGCTT
>JBBDKX010000019.1:13866-22707 GCA_040879145.1 Candidatus Spechtbacterales bacterium
TTTCAGAGCTACGGAACGGCAAGCCGTCCTGGGCTTCGGTTTGCACGGATAAATCTACCTCGTAAGATGCCTCCTGAATCCCCTCTTTTATCGGTTCTATTTGTTCGGGCATTTCAAAGGAGTTGCGAAGTTTAAAAAGCTCGTGCTTTAAGACTTCAAAATTGCTTTCATGTAGCCATTTTTGCTCGCTTGCTATCTCGCAGTAGTGGACAAGAGTTCGTACAGAATTTACAAATTTAACATATCTGTCCGATTCTTTTCCCGCGTAAATATGTTCTACATGGGAGAGGATGTTTAACGCCTCTTCGCGCATTTTTAAGCGCAAATGTTCCTGGGGCGGAAACTTGTCCGTAACCCTGTAAACCGCCAAAACCAGCGCGTACAAGTAGTCGCGCTTGTTTTGTATATCTATGTTATTTTGGGATTCGGACATTCCCTTTATGGTAACCAAAAACCTTGCCGGTGGCAAGGTTTTATGACCAGAATATGTGGACAAAATGGGACAAAAAAACTAAGTCCTAATTGCTAATAACTAACTTGCATAAAAACTGTCTCTCGGTGTATAATTTAGAAGTTATGCCAGAAAATAATTTCAAGCAAACAAAAGAGCGGGCGAGGAAAATATATGACGCAAAAGGCAAGATTTTTAATCCCTATTTGCAAACCGATGTTGAATTAACCTCCGATGGATTCCACCATTTAAGATATTCTGCAAGAAGGGAGAGAAATAAAAAAGAACAAATATTAAAAATGAACCTACTTCCTTTAGCCCTAAAAGTTATAGGCAAATCAGGCACTCTCCAGGAACATAGAAAAACAGTAGAACCCATAGGTAAAAAATCTGCAAAAGACGGAATGAGGAAAACAAAAGAAGTTGAATACTGGGCCTTTATAGCCATAGCTAGTCAAAATCCTGAAATAAAAATAAAAACTATACTAAAAAGAATTGGTGATGGGAAGGTGACGTTTTGGAGTGTGATGCCATATTCCAAGCTAAAAAATAATGTAAAACAAAAGTTATACAGTGGGGATATGGAAAACGACTAAACAAAAATACCGCCGAAAAGCGGTATTTTTGTTGTGCTTGCCTTCAGCTTAGGAGTTCCTTAGCTGAACGGGGCTTTCGCCCACAAGCACACTTTCAATATAACGCTTTTTAGATGAGTTGTCAATGAGTTTTCCACAACCTTAATTTTGTGTAATTAATTTATGTTACTTCCTGTCTGATAGAAGTTATATTCCCCCTCACATGCGTGCATATGAGGGACTGCGCCCTTCGGCAAGCTCAGGGCTTGCTTTTTAGTTTATTGGAGTGCTTGTCTGATAAAAGTTATACTCCTTAGCATTTACCTCGTAAATTTGGTTCCAGTTGTACCCGCGGCTCTCAAATGTGGCGGGGGTGATGTTAAGCCACTGCTTAAGTGTGTGGGTAGAATTTAGCTCGTACACTCTGTAGTCCCCTATAAACTTAATAAGACGGCTCTCTTCGTAGGCGTCTAAAACAGCGGGCTGTACATCTATAATGTCCTGCCAGCGCAGGTGCCCGTATTGTTCAAAAATCTCGGCTGTGGGTATCCAGCGTTTCCATCCTACGCATGAAGCTTCGGACTGGCAGGGTGTTCCCCCTTCGCACGAGGCTTCGGACGGACAAGCTTTCTTTATTACATATACTTTTGGGTCGCCTATGGCACGTAAAAGAGCGCCGTCGGCGTAATCTATATCGCCGTTAACCCGGCCTGTTTCCCCTGCCTGCGCCGAGGCTTCGGCAGGCAGGCCTGCTTTAGTTACAGTATTTACTTTAATGGTAAATGAGCCGGCGGGAGGGTTTAAAAACAATGAAGTGTAGTAATTTGAAGGCGCGATAACTACCGATATGACACTCGTGCCAAAACCGTCTATAAATACGATATCTTTGGAGTCTGCCATGTCCATAAAACGCACAACACTCCTGCCTGTTATGTCTGTGACAATGTAGGGAACCTCAAAACTGCCGGAGCTTTGGGAGCTGTCAAACTCCAGGCGCAAAACATTCGCTCCGTTTGTGCCGAGCTGTCCGGGCACAAACCTTAACCATGAGGCGGCGCCGTAATCCACGAAAAAGTTAGTTGTTATGGCGCTGTTTTGGAATATTGAGTATTGAAGAGGTGTTGTTATGTGAAAATTGCTAAAATTTAAACCCGCTGTACGGTAGGCGTATTTGCCTGAAGAGTTTATGTAATTCGCGATATTCCAGTTGGTAAATGTGTCGCGGAAAGTGTCTGTAGAACCTACAACAGATAGGGCCCGTGTTACGCCCTCTTCCCCTGAAACAGGCGCGCGCATAATTTCTGTTATAACACCTGTGCCGTACTGCCCTACAAGATAGTGCGTAAACATAGAAGAGGCGGCAATATCCACGGGAGTTTCTTTCCAATTTAAAAGAGAATTTGAAGGAAAAGAAAGAAAATCTCTTGCCCTTGTTTCAAGGTAACTGCCGCTATAAGAGGAGTTGTAACCTAAAAGCGTGGGCGCGTAATCTGCCAACCCTTCGGATAGCCAGCGTTCTTGTTTTTGCCTGAGGAGAGTTCTTTGGTTATATTCTATTAAATGCACAAACTCGTGCGCCACATGAACCTTTGCTGTACTGTCTAAAACCGTGTCCGCGTTTATGTAAAACATTTCACGCTCGTTGCTTAAAGGGTCTTGAGAACGCGAAAGTTGGTTTCTTTCAAGAAAATACCCCGCGGATGAAGAGCGCATGCGTGTAAAAAGGATGGTTATTTTTGTATCGTTATCTATGCCGGGACTTAGTTCGGGCCCGTAAACAGAGCGTAAGCGAGGATAAATGTTTGTATCAAACTCATTAGCGAGGGTTGAGAGCTGCTCGCTAAAATTTTGCTTTTGGGAGGAAGGGAGGCTGTTGTAAACAGAATCTTCTACATAAAAGTAAGCGTTTTGGGACTCGTGGCGGAGAGTTGAGCTTACCTTGTCGCGCGCGGCAAAGTCAAAAGACGACTCTACAAAGAAGTTGTTGGTAACAGAGGTCTGAGCAAAGCCGGTGAAAGGAGTAAGGGCTAATGCGGTTATTAATAGTGTTGGGAGAAGTTTGTGCATAAGAATGCAAAAGATTACGCTGATAATGGCTGATTACGCTGATGCACATAAAAATCATCCGTGATATCAGCTATGATCTGTGGTATCTTAGGAATTTTTTTTAAAAAATTCCTCAAGGTATTCTTTGGCTTCGCTGGATATTTCTTCGTTCTTTAGTCCTATTTCAAAATTCGCCTTCCAAAAACCGAATTTATTACCGCAGTCGTGCCAGACACCCTCCATTTCATATCCGTACATTTTACCACTCTTTGAAAGCCCATCAAGAGCGCTTGCAAGGTAAATTTCGTTTTTTATTTCAGGAGAATTTTTTATATGTTCAAACACCTCACCCGTGAGAATAAAACGTCCCACGCTGGCAAGTGTTGAGGGGGCATCTTCGGGCTTGGGTTTTTCCACAACCTTATCTACCCTATGAACCTTGTCTTTTAGTTTTTCGCCTTCCATTACGCCGTATTTATAAGTATATTCACGAGGAACATCTACAAGCCCCATAACTGATGTTTCATACTCGTTATAGATATCTATGAGTTGCCCTATAGCGGGCTTATCTTTGGGATAGTCCATTACATCATCCGCGTAAAAAACAGCGAATGGTTCGTTGTTTATGAAGCTTTCACCTCTTAAAATAGCGTCTCCCGAACCGAGTGGCTCGTCCTGGTGTACATAGAGAAAATGCGCCATCTTGTGAATGTGCTTTATTCTGTCTAAAAGGTCCTCTTTTCCCCTCTTTTTAAGGAAGTTTTCCAAGTCCATATCGCGGGCAAAATAGTCGCCTATGACATGCTTGTTTGAGTTTATAACAAAGAGTATCTCCTCTATTCCCGCCTCTACTGCCTCTTCCACAAGGTAGTGGACAACGGGCTTATCGGCTATTGGGAGCATTTCTTTTGGCTGTACCTTTGTTGCAGGCAAAAAGCGGGTGCCAAACCCCGCTACAGGTATTATTGCTTTACGTACTTTCATGGTAACAAATAATTATTAATTTTAAACGATAACCTCTATAGGACGAATGGGACTAATAAGTCTTGTAGGACGAATGGGTCTTATAGGACTAATGGGTCTTGTAGGTCTTATAGGACTTATTGGACGAATGGGTCTTGTAGGACGAATGGGTCTTATGGGTCTTACAAAAGAGAATAAAAAATAATTCCTAAACTCGCCACGCTCGTTAAGAAACTACTTTATTCTCCCATAAAAAAAGCCGGTTTGCAATTATACGCAAACCGGCTAAAAATTGTATGAACTAATCACCTTATTCGGTGCTTGCTGGAATTTCTTCGTATTCCTCTTCTGTCCAATAAGACAGGTGAAGATCCGCGGGATTTACAAATCCTCCCGAAAAAATATATAGAGAAAATGTTTTCACATCGTCTTCAATAATCCGTGTATCCTTCGCGGGTATCCAAAGCGGATCAAAAACATTAGGGGGCGGCTGGTTCACAATGAGCATCGGCTCTTGTGTGCCGTCGGGGTTGTGAAACATCGTCCTGCCAATCACGATGGCGGGACGCCAGCGTTTTGTGTCGGCTCCAAAATGTTCGTAAACTACCCTTTTGTACCCTCCCTTAAACACAAAGGTTATCCTGTCTGTTATGACTTTTACAACGCTCCACACCTTTCTTACAAGAAAAACGCGCGAAAGCAGCCAGTCGGCAGCGGAAGTGGTAACCACAACGCCCACCAGATATGCCGCAAAAAGCGTCAGCAATACGGAAACAGGCGCGTACAGAACATGAGGAATAAATCCTACAGCGTCCATAAACGGATTCCAGATCTTAAATAAGGTCAGAACTATTCCCACAAGAAAAAACATCAAAAACATTGGCAGTAAAACCAAAACACCTATCTTGAGGCGTGTTTTAAACAAGAACTACCTCCTTTCATGTTGTCAATATTCTGAGACAACTATACCATATTTAAAAAAACGTGTCCATAAACACGCAATAATTCAACCTGCCTGCATACCAATCGGCATGTAAACCGGCAGGCAGGTACCTTGCTCACACCACAAAAGTAGGGACAGTCCCTACTTTTGTTAAAAATATTTTAATACCCAACATTGTTAAAACAAAAACCGCTTTGTGTGGAAAGCGGTTTTCGTTATTGGAGAGGCGTATTAGTTGCTTGTCTCCTGTTCAAACGCGTTGATATCTTCTTCTATGTCACTGAAGTCTTGTTCCATGTTGTCCAGCTCCGTCTCCAGAGCGTCCAGATCCTGCTCTATTTGCTGTATGTCATCTCCTTCTAACTCTTCGCCATTGGGCGCGGTCTGCTGGCGCATTATCATAAATGCGACAACAATTACAATAACCACCAAAACAAGGACAGGAAGAACTAATTTTTTTTGTAAAGCCATGTTTTTTGTTCACTTCGTTCACAAATAGGTTTCAGGTATTAGGAGTTAGGTACTAGTCTAATACCTAAAAGCTAAAACCTGGTACCTGCGAGTGAAGCGAGCTTAATTGTTATTCTTCGTCTTCTTGGTTCTCACCTTCTTCTTCGATAATTGCTTCCACAATGCCCTTTAGTTCTGTGACAAGGTTGCGCATTGATGTGTGCAAGGGTTTGAGCGTGTTTTCACGCAGGTCCTGCAAGTCGGAACGAAGTTCCTGAGAAAGAGCCCGCATAACTTCACCTGCACCTTCCATGGAATCTATTTCCGCAGTATAAACCTTTTCTTTTTGGTCAATAACAGCACTTCGGGCTTCAGTCACCTCAACACGAACTGCATCTATGCCTGAGTACACATCTGACATATCGCGTCCTGTGGCATCACCCACGCGGTCTGTCCTGCTTTCAAGGTTGTTTAGCACCCTGTCTAAAGCGTTTAAGTGATTTAACATTGCGTCTGTAGCGTTGTCGTTTATTATCCCCAAATGGTCTGCGACACGTTCCGCGAGCATTTTAGCGCGCTCGCTCAGGCGCTCTTCAACTTCGGCGCGTATTTCAAGACGCCTTTGCTCTATGTTTTCCCTAATCTCGGCAGCGCGCTCTTCTGCCTGCGCTCTTCTTGCTTCGTACTCTTCCAGTATTTGCTGTCTATCCAGCCTGTTATTTGTTTGCGCTAAAGCTCCCGCGTTAGGGGCAAACATGGCAGCTACAACAGCCAAAACCATAAACTTTTTTAATAACTTTTGCATAATTTTTATATATTTTATTTACATTATAAAACCAACCTTTCTTATATTATACCATCATAAAAACACTTATAATAGGATTCTTCTTGTGGATAATGTGCGCATGTATAATTTTGAATATAAAAATTGTACAATTAATACAAGCTTGTGCTTCGCACTCGCTTCAGGTTTTAGGTATTAGGTTCTAGAAAATTGCGTAATACCCGGTACCTAAAACCTATACCCTAACTTATGAAGCGATTTATTCCCCGCTTAAACCGAATAGTTAAAACCCTGATATTCTATGATTTTGTAGTGTATTCGGGCTGGGGACTGGTAGCTCCGGTTTTTGCTATTTTTATACTTGAAAAAATAGACGGTGGAAGTATTGTTATAGCGGGAATTGCTATAAGTATATACTGGGGCTGCAAAGCCCTGCTACAAATACCGATTGGCAAATATCTTGATTCAATAAACACGCGCAGAATGAACCTTAACTTTATTATGATAGGTACAAGCATAATGAGCTGCGTACCTTTGGTATATATTTTTGTTTCCCAGCCATGGGAGCTTTACTCGCTACAAATAGTGCACGCCATGGGAGTTTCTATGGCGGTGCCGGCATGGGGCGGAGTGTTTATGCGCCACATAGACGAAGGGAAAGAAAGCGAGACATGGAGCGCGGAAAGTTCTATACTCGGTCTTGGGCTTGCCGCGGCGGGGTTAACCGGAGGACTGGTTATTGAGAATTTCGGTTTTACACCTATTTTTATCGCTATATCTATAATAGGGTTTTGCGGAGTATTTTTAATACATACTATAAAAACAGACAAGGAACCACACCTTCAAGAGATGGAAGCGGCCGCGGTGCCCATAAGAAAGAACAACAGATATTTGAGGTAAAGGAATGTAAAACAAAAAAACAGCGTCGTTGGGACGCTGTTTTTATAAACGGGTCAACGCGTTGACCCGTTTATTTATGCTCCGTTTTTTACTATTTCAATCACTACGTAAAAGATAACACTTGCAGAAACCACTCCCGCGACAAAACCCGTAAGGGCAGAGGCAATGGTTGTGCCAAGCTTTACTTTATACTCTCTTTCTTCTTTTGATACAAAATCGCTAACCATGGTTTTTGTCCCGATACCGCCCGAATCTTTGATTCGCTTGCGGTATCGTGGATCCTCGACGCTATAACAAAATCAAAGATTTTGATAGCGTCGGGATTCGCTAACGCTCACAAAAAGGTTTTAGGTGTCAGGTTTTAGGTATTACACCTATTACCTAATAGCTAACACTTGATACCTAAATGAGGCTTTAGCCGAGTTTATTAAATACAACCTTTTACTTATTATATCGCTTCTGGAGAAAAATTTAAGTGGATAATTCCATAAAAAACCGCCTCTCAAATGAGGCGATTTCTGCGGTACATAAAGAAATTATTATTGTGGTCGTTGTCGCTATGAGGCGGAAAAATTGTGCCGACCTGCCAAGGGCCGTCATCTTTTTTATAAAGCTCCACCATATAGGTTTTACTTAATTGCAGTTTATCGTATTTTTCTTTGCCTATACTTGCGGTAATGGTTTCCCCTTCTGCTTCCTGAATTTCCAATCCGACAAAGTAGGCGCAATCTTTAGGTATTATATGCCAACCCTTTGTTACAACCTTTACTTCTTTTAGCATTCTCGCGCTTAAAGAAGAGCGGTTTGCTACAAGCAAAAAGATGCCGAGAAATAAAAATGAAAGCAACAAAAGTATTATTATGAAAAGCTCCATAGCCTCCATAGCCTCCATAGCGGAACCTCCTTTACTGAGAACTGATGATATATTAGCACAAAGAGTAAAAAACACAATAATAAAAAGCCCTGCCATGAGCAGAGCTTAAAAAATCAGAATATTCTTGCCAAATAGGGACTAAGAACGAAATATAGCGTTAGTATGCCTAAGCCGAAATAAAGCCAAAACCTTCCCACAAGACGTCCGTATGTTTCATATATATCGTATGCATTTTTAAAGCTCGCATATGCAAAAAGTAAGAGTAACGCTGTCCAAAAAAGACCAATCATTTACATCTCCTTTAAGAGCTTCTACAATAGTACCACATAAAACTGTTTTGGTAAAGAAAAAAAGAAGCCCTCGTTACCTAAGTAACTCGGGCTTTAAATACGAGGAATTCAGGACTTTTTTTCCGTTGTCCAATATCCCCTCGGATTTCCGTGCTTGTCTACGTACTTTACGTAGACAGGTTTAGGAGTTTTGTGCGTTGTGGGCTCAGGGCCAAAGCGTTTTGGATAAAGAAGGTACGCCAAAACGGCAATGAAAACCGTGCCCGCAAAGAGGAGTAGAAACAGCTCCATTTTGTCTCCTTTCCGGCAAAACCGTGCTTCTGCCTGTTAGTCGTTAGATTCCGGGTCGTGTGTGGGCGGACCGAAACCTCCCGGACGGGAAATTGAACCGCCAAATACGGCAAAAAGAACGGCGAAAAATACAAAAAACATAAAAAACACAATACCCAATAACAGCTCCATTCTTGTTCCTTTCTTGGGGATATTCCCCGTAGCTTAAAATGTTCTGACAACACTATACTTTAAAAACTGAAAATTGTCAAATTATGCTACTTCCAAAACTGAA
>JBBDKX010000020.1 GCA_040879145.1 Candidatus Spechtbacterales bacterium
ATTATTTTATGAAGCACAGGCAATTTTCCACACCTCGCTGCGCTCGGTGTAAACTAACGAACGCATACACAGGTTGAACCGAGCGCATACACAGGTTGAACCTGTGTATGCCCGAGGTTTGGAATACCACTCGCGCGGGCGCACCTCGCGTAGCAGTTTGCACCAAGCGCAGCGAGGTGTATAAAACGCCTTATCAGTATTTTGAAGAGCTCAAAAGTCTAAATTTAGCTAATAAAGACGTTATTATTTTACAAACCTAAGTGTTACCTATGTTGCTGGACCCGGACATTAAAGAATTATGGTAGAATACAGATATGGAAATAGGTAGCACAAGTGAAATGGTTTTTTGGACGGCCCTCGTGGTATTTACACTTGGCGTACTTTTAGAGCTTTGGATGCGCCAAATAACAGCGCGTGAAAAAACACATGAAAAACCTCACTCCAAAAGGGTAGATTCCGCGTTGCGCCACTTAAAACACGCTGGTACTAAAAGAGTAACAAACGATCTCTGGCAGGAAATAACAGGAGTAAGCCACGCTACAGCGACCCGCGACCTGGGAGAACTTGAAGATATGGGGGTTTTAAAAAAGAAAGGAAGAGGCAGGGGTGTACACTATATATTTGTAAAACACGAGGGTAAAAATAATTGACTCACGATAATGAGTTGATTTAAATAATTGACTCATGGTCATGAGTCAATTCCCAAAAATCGACTCACGTGTATGAGTCGATTTTAAAAAATGCATCATGACCATGATGCATTTTTTATATTGGTATTTATGCTTTTTCAGAAGAAACAAGCTGGAGGGCAAGTCTTACAGCACCCTCAACGGGATCTTTTTGGCAAACTATAAGTTTGGCGTTGGGAGTTTCAAGATTAGGTAGTATCTTTTCAACAAAAGGAAATGGGGAACGGAACATACCGCCCACCGTGATGATGTCAAATTCTGAATTCGCCATACCAAGCCGGCGCACCACAGCATTTATACCAAGAGCTATTTCAGAGGCGGCGCTTTCCAAAATACTCTCTGCAACCTTGTCGTCTTTAATATATGCCTCGTCTACAAGCTTCGCAACTTCACCTATTTCTCTTTTGCCAAAACCTTCTTCGTAAACAAGATCCGCGAGTTCGCGCGCGTTTTTTATTGAAAACTTTTCTAAAACAAGCTCCTCCAGCATGGTCTTTTCCCCCCTGCCATCCATACTACGCACAACCGCCCGAAGAGCCTTCGCGCCAACCCAGTAACCTGAACCCTCATCTGAAAGAAGGTGGTCTAAACCTGAAGCGTAAGCCTCCTTCCCTTTTTCATTTATTCCGTAAAAATTACTTCCCGTACCCGCAATAACCGATACTCCAAACTCTTTATCTGAACATGCCGGACGCACTATTTTAATATCGTTATAAACAAGAAGATTGTTATTGCTTTCAACCGGAACAACATCGGCTATAAGGCGTCGCGCTTCGTTCCAAAGCTCTTCTGTATCTATACCGGCAACACCAAAACATGCCACATAGAACTCTTTAATATCTTTGCCGCTCTCATGCACAGCTTTTATAACAACTCCTTCAATTGCCTGTTTAAAATCATTCCTGTTGTGCATGTGCATGCTTGCCGCACTACCCTTTACTAAACTTAAAACCTCTCCGTCTTGGGAAACTATTTGGGCTGTGGTTTTTGTGGCGCCGGCATCAACACCTAAGATGTATTTCATAAAATTCTAAATTTTAAATTTCAATTTAATTTTTTAATACTTTAATTTTAAAACATTGGGTCATTTGGTCATTCATTTGAAATTCAGAATTTGAAATTAAAAATTGTGAGGGCGTAAGCCCGAACTTATACTTATAATATCATCCTAAAAGGAAGTGCTACATCTTTACTTTTTATTCACAATATTGTATAATAATGAAAATGTGTTCTTTGCAAAGGAGGAGAAAAAGTGACCAGGCCCAAAATTCGCTGGAAAGTGGGGGGCTGGATTCCCAAGTTGGAGAAAAAAATTGACACATATACCTGGGCGGTAAGCGAAACTACTGCCAGGCGCAATGTCGTTTTCAAATTCAATTTGCCCAGGTGGGCAATAGACCACTTGGAGGCATGGGAGTCCCCGCCGAAAGAAGAACCCAAACCCAACCAGCAGCAGCTCTTTTGAGCTACTGCTGGTCAACACACAGAAAGGAGTGAATAAAATGCCACTTGCTGCAATGATAAGAACCGACCCTCTCCAAAGAAGCGAGGGAGAAGGTGTGGAAAATTCCCTTGGAAAACTCACCTTCTGCCACAAGAAGGCGCGAGTACAGATTTTTCGAAAGGAGGTTCCTTCAATACTGCATGAAAAGCAGTATATCGCCGTTTTGCTCGTCCTTTTGGACGACCACAGCATAAAGGGCATAGAGGGTACCGCCGAATACGAGTACCCCCAAGTCCTGGGGCCTGCCTCAAGAGAAGATTTGGCAATATTTGTCTCAGGAAAAATCCTAAGCTCCATCACACCTTCTCCAAAAAGCTGGCACAAAAGCCAGCACAGAGCAAACAACCTGTTAAAAAGCGGCTATGAATTAGCCGCGGAAAACGAGGTGTATATAAATTTTGTATACAATATACACAAAAAGAGCACATAGGTGCTCTTTTTTATTTGAGTTGTTAATTAGAGGACTAAACGCTATGTCCTTCGACAAGCTCCGCGCCAAAGGGCGGGCAGGCAGGACAAAAACGACATCCGCCACGGGAAACTTCCGTTTCCCCGCCTGCCCGCCTCTGGCGGGACCCCTTCCCACAGAGTGGTGGATTTATTTTGTTGATGTAGAAAATAACGTTTTAACATACTCCCAAATTTCCGTCTCTCCGTGTTCAAGCAACCAAACCCACCACTCTGCGCCCCAAAGATAGAATGTATCAAACCCGGTCCTTTGTGCAAAATCTACATTTTTTCTAAACTGTTCGGGGCTCATGCTTATATATTGCTCATCAATGTTGCTCGTAGAAAGAGGTATGGTTGTTACCCACGGCTCCGCTTGCATCTCTACCACAATAACCGGGACCTCCGGCCGCCAAAAATGCAAAAACAGGGCTTTTCTTGCATGGAAAGTCGGTGTAAAAAATTTATACTCAATAAAACCAAAACGGTCATCGTGAATTATACGATAAAGCGTAGAGCCCAGAATATCGGCGCGCTTACCACTTGGTATCCAGGTGGACCACTCCCCTGAATCGGTGATAACAATTTTTCTTGAAGGGTCTAACTCACGCACCAAAGCAATTTCACGATCTACCAGGTCACCGTCGGGCCTGGGGCACTCCCCAAAAGGCCAGAGGAACGGCTCATTCTCAACCTGCCACAGTGTTATGGCGGGGTGATCTTTGTAATGCTCTATTACCTCCGTTATATATTCAAAAAGTTCTTCTTCTTTTTCTTCCTGTGGCGCCTCCTTTATCCAGCCGGGAAGATGGCATTCGGGCCAGCGGGGAAGCTTAATGCCTACTGCCACTATCGCCTCGCCACCTCTTTTGTGAAGTTCGTCCAGTTGCCAGTCCCACTCTTCAAAATCAAATGTATCGCGCTCTGCTTCAACCTCGTCCCAATACACAGGGATGCGTACATGTTTTACGTCCAAGTCATCCAGTAATTTTATATACGTATCGCGCCAATCAAGTCCAAGTTCGCGCGCCTGACGCTGAGAAAAGTTAATCCCCCAGGTTATATCTTCCAAAGGGGTAACTTCGGGTTCAGGTCCTACATACAAAAAACCAAAAAGAGCTACGAAAAGAGCATATACGATAAGTGAAATTAAGAAAAAATATTTTAGAATTTTATGCTTCATGGGAATAAATGGTCAAATGGTTAAATTGTTAAATAGTTCCTAGGCCCTTCGGGCCGGAATCCCGGTCCCGCTTTAGCGGGGCCCAGGGATTTGCGTTTGCGTTCCTCTCTGCCTGACTGCAAACTTTCGTTCAGGCAGGCGAAAACCTTTGATCTCGCTTCACGGGATTTTTAGCCATATAACCATGTAGCCATTTAACCATTTGCGAGGACGTAGTCCGAGCCATTATGTCATCAACAAATATATCCCCGCGCCTATAAATATTATACCCAACAACCTGATACTCAGCGATCTTTTTGTAAACGTTTCTTCAAGCAGTTCAGGTTTTGTTAAATAAAGAAAAACCGCGATTATTAAAATCCCCAAATGCTGAACTCCCGCAAGCGCGCTGATGAAAGCGAGTTGTCCAAATGCCGCAATTGATATTGCATAATTCTGAGCCACATTACCCAGTGTACCTATTGCCTTGCCTCCCAAAAGAGGAAGCCAAAGCGTCTTTTTTGTTATTGGCGATTCTTTAAAAAGTATTTCCTTTGTTCCCGGCATAAAGAAAAAAATAAACGCCATGATCACTCCTCCGACTGTTGTCCATATATAACCGTTGAGAAATTCTTCAAGCTCATAAACCATTTTTGTCAACACAAAGCCAAGTCCGAAAAACATGCCTGCCAAAAGCGCGTATAAAACATGTTTTTTTGTAAAATGAAGTTCGTGGGATTTAAGGCGTATAGACAGAAATATAATTCCCAATATCAAAAAAAATAAAGCTAAAAATCCCCGGGTACTTGGCTCAACACGCTCCCCCGCAAAAATAAACCCGAAAAAAAGAGTAAACACAGGAGCAAAAGCCCCCACCATAGGCACTTGAGTGGAAACATTGCCCTCATAAATACCTCTGAACAAATAATATAGAGCTACAATTACCGCTGAGCCCGCAAAAACCGCCAGAACAATTGTTGATACGGGTGGAACTCTGAAATTCGCAAAAGGAATAAGAAACACAGCAAATATGCCGCTTGCTCCAATATAAAAAGCGTAAGAGCGCGGATGCTGAAGAGGCCCTTTCAAGATATAGCGGTCAAATATATTACCGACCGCGAATAATAGATATGAGATAATTGTTACGTAAAACCACAACATAATTTTTCTTCGAAAAATTAAATGGTTATATGGTTGCGCTCACTTCGTTCGCTAATGGTTAAACGGTTAGCTTTAAATAATCAGCCATTTAGCCATTTAATGCATTTTGGTTGCATGTCTTTTTATACACATAAAAACTGGGGCGGGGCTTTCTTTCAAGCGTTTCAAAATCAACCTCAACAAGACCGAATTTCATTTTAAAACCCTCTGCCCATTCAAAATTATCCAAAAGCGACCAGTGAAAATATCCCCGAACATCAACCCCCTCCTCTATTGCTTTATGCAGCCATTTTAGATGCTCCTTTATAAAACGTGAGCGCTGGTTGTCATCTGCATCGGCGACACCATTTTCAAAAATATATACAGGCTTGTGGAAGTGCGAAGCTTGTTTTACAACCTTGTACAAGCCTTCGGGATAAACTTCCCAACCCATGTCTGAAACTTCTTTATTCTCATTTTGATTCATCCATTTTTTAGGAGAAGAAAATTTAAATTGTATTCTGTTGTGAAAATAATAATTTATTCCTACAAAATCCTGCTCATGTTTTATTTTTTCTAAAAACCAGACATTCCATATTCCATCAAAAACGGCTGCAACAATGCGTGAAATAAATTTATTTTTATACGCGTCAAAATAACTATTATTTTTAGCTATGCCTATTTCTAAAGCGCTGTTACCAGCTTTTAATTTTGTGTAAGCTGCTTTGTGGGCATGCGTCATATTGTAAACAGAGTGCCACATTGACCTGAAACTTTTTTTAAAAGGTGGCCATCGTCCTTCCATAAAAGCGTTAAACCCGAAAATCATGGGTTCGTTTAAAGTTATCCAAAATCTTACTTCGGGAAGGTTTTTTGCAACATATTCGGCATATCTGGCAAAGTAGTAAGGGCTTCTTGCATTTTCCCATCCGCCCTTATCGGCAAACCATATAGGATTTGTGAAATGATGAAGTGTTACAAACGGCTCCAGCCCCCTTTCTTTAAGTGCCTTAACGACTTTTTTGTAATGTTCCATTTCGGCCTCGTCAAACCTTCCTTCTTCGGGCTCTATGCGACTCCATTCAATTGAAAAACGGTGGGCTTTTGTGCCCAGTTCTTTTGCAAGATCAAAATCTTCTTCATACCTGTTATATGAGTCGCAGGCCTTACCACTTTTTTGCTTTATCTCACCCGCCTGCTCCGCCCGCCACCAGTCGTTGTTTTTGTTATTTCCCTCTATTTGGTGCGAAGAGGTTGCGGTCCCCCAGTAAAATCCAACGGGAAAATACAGTGAATTTTTCTTATTGTTTTTATTTTCCATCTAAATTCATTTTATCATGATTTATCCTTGAAACATGGAGCATAAAACTTGAAACATAAAAACCCCGCTTCACAGAGTTTATTGTCTGTTATGTGTTTTATAGAAATAAGCGGAGCCAGAAATTCTTTTAAACTTTATTAAAAACTAAATTACCTCAAATATCCTTTTACCCATTCAAAAAAATCGCCTAATGACACGGATGCGCGCTCTACAATAACTTGCTTATTGCCGTCATCCACACCCTCTACAAGCGCTATCTCCACGTCCAAAAGACCGGCATCAGCCACAGGACATCCTTTTTTGTCCGAAAAACTATCGTACTCCACCTGCCAAGCAACGACAGAAGAATTTTCTTCATATCTATTTACAACAGTCCTTAACATTTGAAAAAGCTGTTTGTCTTTTTCTGCTTGCACGGCTTCGTGGTCATACCAACCAGGAAACCTACACTCCCCCTCTCCACCCGACGAATCCGGAAGCTTAAAACCTATAGCCAGGGTTGTAGTTAAACCCCTTCCTTTTGCCTGAGACAAAAGCGCGTCAGTTTTAGAAAAATCGTACTCTCCTCTTTCTTTTTCAAGCTCATCCCAATAGACGGAAATAACCTCACCGGAAGCTTCTGTTTCATACGCGTTACTGTGGCTATATGAAAAATAACCGAAAGCAACTATAAATAAAATATATACAATCAATAAAATCCCGGATACTAATTTAAACTTCTTAACCATAAAAAATATTTAATATATAGAACATGATATATTTTATACATAAAAAAATAAAGCCCCCGAGGAGGCTTTATATTGTGCTGAATTTAAGGCTATGCCGCAGATATGATTTTGGGGGGAACGGCAAATCTGTCTGCGACAGATGAAGCAGCATAAGATTCGGGTTTGGTAGCAACCTGAAAACCAAAGCCTTTAACCATTCCTGTCACCTCTTTAATCATGTCTTTTGTTTCCCCGTTGGGGCCAATATCAACATGAATAACGAAGTTTTCCTCCAAAAGACCGGCACTTATAAGTTCCGGCAATATCTGTTGTCCAAGATACAACGAGAGCATCGCTTCATTATATATCTTGCTGCGCAAAGAGCGTGGGGTATATACAATATTTTTTGAAATAAAAGCGCGCCCGCCCGACCCGATTCTGTGTATAACCACAGCTGTGGCATAGGCCACGTCTCCATACCCTTCTGAATCTGAGCCTACAATTACCCGATAATCTTTATCAGAATCCTCCTTAACAAAAGTAACGATGTCTTCTACAACATCGCGAAAACCCATCTCCTTTTTGTTCAGGCCTACAAACCTATCAAAATTGTATTCAAATTTTTGCATATAACTCCCTTCATTCAAACCTTTACTGTTTCTATTGATGTCAATATACCACATTTTTATAAAAGAACAAGCTCGCAAAACGAGCTTGTAAAGTAGTGCCTGCCTATACTAAGATAGGTTTTATTCGATGCCGTATTAAAAATAAAAGCGCCTATATTTGGCGCTTTTTATATGCTATTTTTCCAGAAATACTTTTTCCTTCATAAAGTCGTATCTAACTTTAAAGTTTTTTTTCATATAGACAGGACTAAGTATGTAAACGGCAAATGATTCGGCGAAATCCTCATACGCGTTAGTTCCCGCGTAGGACGAAGGGCGATGGCGGTTTTTGTGTATACTCTCCGGCAAGAAAGGGCCCGACGGGTCCAGTCTGTAGTCAACAGCGTGTCCTATCTCATGCAGTATTGTCCTTATGTTTGACCTTTCTCTCGTTTGCTTGCTTACACTTACGAATATAGAAAAATTATGTTGCGTAAAACATCCCAAATAGTTATCTTCTATGCATGTGTCCCCGCTGTTAAAACTGACAAGAAGACCGCTTATTTTATCTATTATGTGTTTGGGCAAAAGCTCTAAGGATGTCTGCAAGTATCCCAGCCACAAAATTTTTTCAGTGTCATTAATATCATCACTAAAAGTTACAGTAACACCGTGCATCGTGTATAAATCGTGGGTATCTGAAACCCAGCTTCCCGCAAGGTGTGCGTATGGATTATTTTCTGTAACAGGTATCTCTGTAGTTTCTGACATACAGACAGAAAGAAAAACCATAACAGTCAAAAACACAACGAAAACTCTGCGTAACACAAAAATCACCTCCTTTATTTTTGAATAGAACTGATTAAACTATACACAAAAACAATTTTGTTTACAACAAAAAACGGCCCCGATTTTATCTTGCGATAAACATTGGGGCCGTATGTACTAAAGTCTTTGCTTCGCGACAAAATGTCCTTCTCTTACCTCTGTAAGAACAGAGTCGGACAGTTCATAGTAAAGCTTTATCTCGTCATCCACCGGCTCTCTTTCCCGCGCGAGGCGCGGGTCAGGAATGGGGATGGAGTTAATAAGGCGTTTTGTGTAGGGGTGCTCGGGGGTTTTAAAAACCTGCTCCGGCATTCCCATTTCCACAATTCGTCCCTTCCACATAACGGCGACCCTGTCGCATATGGCGGCAATGGTAGCAAGTTCGTGGGAAATAACTATGTAGGAAAGATTTCTTTCTTTATGGAGTTTAATTAAAAGCTCCAGTATCGTTCTTTTGCGTGACGCGTCCAGCGATGCTGTGGGCTCATCAAGTATCAACACATCCGGGCTTGTTGCCAAAGCTGAGGCAATAGCTATCCGTTGCTGTTCGCCTCCGGAAAACCTGCCTACAACCTCGTTCGCGCGCTCAGGAGGAAGTCCAACAACCTCAAGTAGTTGCGCTACTCTATTCTCCTTTTCCGCGTATCGTCCATAAGGTGTTTTAGACTCATAAAGCCCATGTATATCCAGAGGTTCGCCTATTATGTCGCGTACGCGCTTGCCCGGAGTTAAGCCCTGAGCCGAACTCTGTGGCACTCCGGTAATTTTTTTGCGAATAGGAAGCAGTTCTTTCTCAGAAAGAGAGTGCATGTCTTTATCAAAAACATAGACACTGCCTTCAATGTCCGCTCTGTCCGGAAGAATGTTGAGAATTCCGCGCATAAGAGTTGTCTTTCCGCTTCCTGATTCACCGACAATGCCCAGTATCTCTCCTTTGTGCAAGTTAAGCGACACTTCGACCACAGCCCGGTTTACATGAGTTATTTGTTTAAACAGGCTTACCGGTTCAGAAATGCTGAAGGAAACAGACATGTTAGAAACATTAACCACTTTATCGGTTTTTGTGTTGTGTTGTGACTTTTCGCGCAAGGATTCATCCACACGCAAAAGATTGCTCATCACATCTTTGAGAAATGCCGAACGCGGACTGTAAAACACCTGCTCTACGTCTCCGCTTTCAACCACTTTTCCTTTGTCCAAAACAACAACCCTATCGGCGTACTCAGCAACAAGTCCAAAGTCATGGGTGATAAAAAGAAGTGAAATTCCTTTTTCACGCACAACTTTTATAAGATAGTCCAGTGTCTTTTTCTGCACCGTAACATCCAAAGCGGTTGTAGCCTCATCCGCTATCAAGAGGTCGGGCTTAGTGGAAAGCGCCATCATGGCAATGCTCGCTCTTTGTGCTTCGCCTCCGCTCAATTCACTTATAATCTTATCGTAACTCTCTTCAGAATTTGAAACATTCGCCTCACGAAGTAGTTCTATAGCGCCTTCTTTTGCCCTGTTCTTTTTCATGCCTTCGTGCATAACAAGCATCTCAGCAATCTGAGGTCCTATCGCGCGAGAGGGAACAAAAGTTCCCTTGGCATCCTGAAAAATGGTAGAGATACGCTTGCCGCGATATCTCTCCCGCATCTCTTTGTCTGAAAGTTTTAACAGGTCAACGCCTTCAAAAAGTATTTTCCCATCGGCAACAACTGCCCCATCAGGCAAAAGCCGGGTTACTGCCAAAGAAGTCATACTTTTTCCCGATCCGCTTTCCCCGACCAGTCCAAGCACCTCTCCTTTTGACATCTCAAAAGAAACAGAGTGTAAAACCTTTTTCAAGCTTCCTGTTTTTTTGAAAAAACCTTCTTTATTCGGAAAAATATATTCTTCGCTGTCCTGGTTGCCTTCCCCTGATATTTCAAAGGGGAAGGCAACGGTCAGGTCTTGTACTTCAAGAATGCTCATTACCTTCCTCCTTTCTCATGTGGTATCCACTCTGCGGTCTGTGTGTTGCAGGATATCTTCAATTATCTTACTAAAAATACCCAGGCACACTCCAAGAAATCCTATGTTCAAAATAATGGGGTAATCTCTTCCAAAAAGCGAGTCTAAAAGAAAGACCGCAAGACCGGGAATGCCGTATATCATTTCAACGAAAAACGATCCTTCAAAGAAGGTGAACATAACCGGTGTCAAAGCAATAATCAAAGGACCTCGTATATCGGGAAGTACAACCTTTTTAAGAATCTGTGGTGTAGACATACCCTTGGCTTTTGCGGCAGTTACAGAGCTGTGTCTTACAGACTGCAGTGCTGCCGAGCGCACAAAGTGCGCCATTCCAAATATGCCGGGTACCGCCAGAACGAGAATTGGAATTATGGCTGAGAGCGTAAAAATTCCTTCCCATCCGCCCTGCCATCCGGCAGGTAAAAGATTAAGCTTAATAGACAACAGAAGAATGTATATCTGTATCACTATTAGAGACGGAATTATGATAAAAATCTGACCTCCAACAAAAAACAGGTTATCTATCCAACTTCCCTGCTTCCAAGCGGTAAACAAACCCCATGGAACTCCGAAAATAATCACTATGGCTGCCGAAGCAATGCCAAGCGGAGCTGAAACAAGCGCTCTTTCATCAAAAAGCTCTCTGGCTGACTGGTCGCGCAAGCGATAGCTTTCACCCCAGTCCCCTGTAACAAATCCTGTCATAAAGCGCGAGTATCGCACTAAATACGGGTCATTAAAACCGAGCTCTTCGCGCAAATCTTCCTTAACCTCTTCTGAGGCATATTGACCCGCAATTATATCTACAGGATCTCCGGGAGCTGTCGTTACAATGTAGTGATAAGGAATAGATACCGCTACAATTATAATAACCGCCCAGGCAACTCTTTTCACAATAAATTTTCTGTTTCTCTTTTCCGATCTTATAAACAGTCCCACAAGCCACGCGGCTACAGCAAAAAGTATGTACTGTACTATCATTTCACACCTCCCCGCTCTGCTTCTTGCGGATAATTACAGTAGAGCGAATATCCAGTATTCTAAGTCCCAAAAGAAATAGTGAAACCACCAAGGCTGGGAACAGAAGCATGTGCGGAGCAGAGCTAAGTAGCCTTGCTGAAGCGCTCTCTGAGAACATGGCGCCAAAGGACGGATGCGGAGCGCGAATGCCTATACCCAAGAAGGAAAGGGCAATTTCTGTGCCGATAACACCCGCCAGTGTTGAAAGTGTGGCGTGTGTAATGTAGGGAAAAAGCTGCGGTATCACATGCCGAAACAATATTCTGGTACGCGAAGCACCGAGCATTCTTGCACGTTCCACAAACGGGGCCTCCCTAAGTTGAAGCACCATGGAACGATACATTCTTGCCGGTCCAACCCACCCAATAAGCGCTGTCACAAACATAATAAGTCCAAGGTCTGCAAGGCCTGTTTTAACGACCCACTCGCCCAAAGCGCTTGATTCATAAATAAAATCATCATACAAAGGCCGCAAAATTGCGGTAAGTATAATAATTATAAACAGCGCGGGCATACCACCTATTGCTTCACTTGTTCTTTGGACAAAAAAGTCCGCCTTCTTACTGTAAAAAATAGGCCACGTTCCAAGAATAATTGCTAAAGCGGAACCGCCTAAAAATACAGTCATCATAAGCAAGATAAGTGTGGGGCGTGTCGCGTACAAAACCCTAGTAAACATATCGCGCCCAAGAAGGTCTGTGCCAAACCAGTGTCCGGCCGATACTCCCTGCCTTGTAGCTTCCAAATCCTGAACTCTGTAATCATACGGAGCCCAAAAAGAAAGTACAAACAAACCCGCAAAAAATACAAGCATGAAGATTGCGCCCTTACCAAGAGGATCGCGCCATGTTTCTTTAATCGCTTCTGCGATTAAGCTACGGCGAGCCCTCTTACTGTAATGGACAATGGTTTTGAACAAACGCATTTTGGACCTCCTTTCGTCCACTCAAAATCCATTTGGCGGAGCGGATATTTTTCATATTCTAGGCCTGAAGAGTGAAATGCACAGATGTGCATGAACGATGAAAACAAAGAATATGGGAAATATACGCCCGTCCTTCGGAAAGCTCAGCAACCGCTTATCTGGCTGTGTTGCCGTCCCTTGAAGTATGCCTCCGGCTACTCCTTCGGACCGGCGCCTTGCATCTAAGCGGTTGCTGAAGCTTCGAAATGGACTTTTAGTGGAGGAAAGGAGGTCTGCCTCCTTTCTTTGTGGTCACTGCTTTTTGTTATCTTAAGTTGTCAATGAACGGAATAAGTTAAAATACCACTATTAAGCTGCCTTGTAAAGCAAAAACCCCTCTGTTAGAGGGGTTTTAAGATACTATCAATGTTCGCCAGTTAATCTGGCTAATACAGAAGTTGGAGGTTCAAAGTTAATGTTATATTCTTTGCTGTAAAATGCGTTTTCTTTTAGCCAACCATATGTCTCGGGGAAATTATCATTAAGATAGTCAGGCATTACCACATAAAGCGCGAAGGCTTCAGCGAAATTTTCCTTGAAATTCATATCCCAAATTCGACACTCTTCAATATAACCTATGCATCCGTATCTGGTAACACCTTTAAGCATTCCTGGATATTGGCCCCGGTACATATCTTCGGCAGAATACTCCTCATCCCAAAGATGTCCAAGCTCATGCAGCCAAACATATATCATTTCATTTTCGCTGTAACCATCTTCCGAAAAATACTCAAAAGTAAATGGATGTACGAGATTAGGATTAAGATTTATATTAATCCCCCTTGTGGGTGCTTGCGCGGTATACCAAGATTCAGTATTTGAATGAAACTCAATATATCTTAGATAATTTTTTGTTTCTTCCGGAACAAGATTTAGGGCTTCTTCAAGTGCGTGAAGCCAATCTTCAATTTTATCATAATCGTCCTTGTACAATATCGCGGCATAATCGCCCCCTTGAATTATAGAAACTCTAACTTTATACTCATCTTCAAAAGTTTCAATAATTTCAAGTGTAGTTTCAGGTATATCTACTGCATTATGCACAACAGCTTCAGCTGAGATAAAGGGTGTTGGCGCAGGCACCTTAAACTTAACTAAAACAAATGCAAGCAAAACAAGCAAAAAAACGGCAAGCAGTGCAACCAAAACATTCTTAAGAGTTTTCACTTATACCTCCTTTTTGTTTAAGAACAAGTGTCCAATGTATACTATACTTTTTAAATTTTGTCAATTTTTTGTGTAAAGCAAAAACCCCTCTGTTAGAGGGGTTTTAAGATACTAATTTATAGAACCATGCGTTTAAAAGAACAAGGTTGTCAGTTGCTATAAGAATACCGAGAGTTATGAGCATGAGACCGCTTACGATCTCAATAATCTTATACAGCCCGCCTATTTTGCGAATTTTGTTTGTTATGCTGCCGGCAAAAAACGCGCTTAATAGAAAGGGTATTCCTAATCCCATAGAATAAAAGAAGAGTAGAAACGCCCCTCGTGTTGCTGTTTGTTCGCTGTATGCGAGTGCGAGTATGCCTCCAAGGATTGGACCTATGCATGGTGTCCAGCCAAAACCAAACGCCATGCCTAAAAGTCCAAACCTCACAGGAGAATTACGACCCTTCTTAACTTGAAGTCTTTTTTCTCTGTATAAAAAACTGAATGCTTTTTTTGCCCATCCCACATCAAGCGAAACAAGTATCATTTGCAGTCCAAACACCACAACAATAAAACCTGCCGCCTGCATTATCCAGGAAAACTCGCGTATGGCGTAGAAACTGAAAAATCCAGCCAATGCCCCAAGTGCAACAAAAATAATAGAGAATCCAAAAACAAAAGTTAGTGCGTTAAAAAGCATGCTTCGCCGGGTCTTGTTTCCACTCATTGCGGCAAGATATGTGGGAACCATCGAAAGCACGCACGGAGAAACGAACGAGAGCAGTCCGGCAAAAACAGCGGCCCAGATTGTTACTTCAATCATTTTCTATTCCCAATATCTCTATTAATTTACCCATACCGCTAATAGTGCTCCAGTCTGTGGAACCTGACAAGTAAAAGCGGACAATTCCGTTTCTGTCAATGATATAGGTCTGGGGAATGCCGTTGGTCTTATTAAAAGCCTTATAAGTCTCTCTGTCTTCATCCAAAAATGCGGGAAATGTGAGAGCGAATTCCTGCATAAAGTCCTCAACAGTTTCTTTATCCTCGCCAACATCAACCGCCAAAATTATAAATCCCTCATCTTTGAGCTTTTCGTACGCTTTCTGCATAGACGGCATTTCTGCTCTGCACGGCCCACACCAGCTTGCCCAAAAATTCAAAAAGACAACCTGTCCTCTAAAATCTGAGAGCTTGTGCTTTGAGCCATCCAAGGCAAGTAGTGTGACATCGGGTGCTATGTTTCCCACTTCCAACCCTTCTGTCGGATTAGACAAAGTTGTTGTTGTAGTAGTAGTAGAATTTTCTGTGATAGAAGTATCTGTTATGAGCACGGTTTGAGTGCCACTACAAGCAGATACTAAAAAAAGTAGTGTAGAAATTATCAACAACAAAGTCTTTTTCATATTAGACCTCCTTTCGTTCTTTCTTTTTTGTTAATGCCGGTTTAAAACCGGTCTGCCTTTGGCAGAAGCTGGATTTAAAATACCATCCAAAACTCAAAAAATCAACCCCCACACCAACTTGCAATCCATGTTTACTTCTACTGTAAATTTTCTAACTTGAGCTTATGTTTATCATATTTAAACTTAGCAGTAATATGCTGTCAAAAAAATATTGTAAGTTATTGTAAGTTGGTGTGGGGGTCAACCCCTTATATATAAAAACCCTGCACTCATAGTGCAGGGTTTTAGAACAATATTTATTCAGCCAACTCTTTAGCAAGTTGATCAAGAGCTGCTGTAAGTGTCGGGTCGTAATTTACGTCCCGGTTATTTTTTGCGTAATCTGAGTCCGTCCAAGGTACATGAATGTCGGGTTTTAAGCCACCAAGCTCATCGTATCCATCATTATCCTCATCGCGAGTTTCAATGAACTCCCCTTTGGGGGTAAGCCACATTCCAATAGAAACATAAACCGCTCCATACTCACCTCGTTTAAGCGTAAACCACATGTTAACAGTGCCTTTGCCGCGACTGCGCTCACTATCGTTCACAATGGTGGCACGGTTATTGTCGCGCATGGCGGCAGCAAATACTTCAGAACCGGACGCGCTTTGGTCATTCATCAAGACAACAATGGGTGTGTCGGGGGAGATATATGTAACCTTGTTTTGACGCATATACACAGAGACCGGCTCTCCTGATGCGCCTTTATCTCTTTGAATAAAGATAACATCGCTTGTGGAGAGAAAATAGTCTACCGCATCCATTGTCGCGCTAACAAGTCCTCCCGGATTATCACGAACATCCACGACAATGCCCTTAAACGAATCAAGACCGTACTCCTCATCAAGTTTCTGCAGGGCGTACTCAAGGTCCACTCTCATCTGGTCGGAAAACTCATGAATCTTCACATAAAGCGTGTCGGAAACACCATCGCCATCTACGTCCTCAAAAGGACACGGCAAACCAATTCCGCGCGTTCCGCATCTGTAGGGTACTCCCTCAAGAGTTGTTCCTCTGTTATTAGGGAGCTCAACTGCGGGATATGTTGAAATTCCAAGCTGTTTTACCTCGGCCTTTTCAACCTTGATGGTAAAAACATCTCTTTCCGCGGAACCGGGCACTTCGCGCGCTATCTCAAGTGTGAGTTTCGGATCTTGTAAACTACGAACCCGCAATATAAACTGCTGGTTTGTACAGCTTTCCGTGCTGAGTCCGTTAATCTTGGTAATCGCATCACCAAGTTTGAGTCCCGCCTTGCTTGCCGGAGCGCCATCTTCAACAAAGGAAATAGAAATTTCTCCGCGTGAGTTCATAGTAGTACCCATGCCCACACCCTGGTAACGGCCTGAATTGTCCGCAAAACCCGTAAGCCAGTGTTCAGCTTTCATATAAGAAGAGAAGGGGTCGCCAAGGGCCTCAATTATCCCCTCGAACACAACAACCAAAAACTCTTCCAAACGAGACGGGTCACTAAGGTCGCTGTATCTGGGATCTTTCACAAGTTCGCTGTAAACATCGTTCAATACGGAAAAATCAGGGTCGCTATTACTTTCCCGTGCCCGTTCAATTTCCTCATCTACGATATCTCTGGCCCACTGGGGAATATCACTTGAGTAAACACTAAGATAGCCAAACATCTCTTCCAAAACTTCATTCAAAATATAGTCGGCGCTTACGTTATCATCATAAAAAACAGATCTCTGGTTCAACAAAAGATGTAAGTCGTTTGCTACCCCAAAATCCACTCTTGTGCGTTCAACTTGAATACAGAAAGGGTCATCCGAAGATTGCGAACCATCTACTGTTGAGGTTGTATCAGTGGTAGCGCCTGATGCACAAGCGGTTGCAATAAGAGCAAATACAGTGAGGAAAATTACCCACTTTTTCATTTTGTACCTCCTTTAGGATTGGTAAGAACTTTGCACTTAAAATATACTATTACCTATTTATGGTCAACCCCCACACGCCAACTTGCAATATTTTTTTGATAGCGTGTTACTGCTAAGTTTAAATATAGTAAAGATAAATTCAAATTAGAAAATTTACATTAAAATTAAACACGGATTGCAAGTTGGTGTCGGGGTCAACCCCTCATAAATAAAAATCCCCCGAAAAAATCGGGGGATATTTTTTATTACTTGTTTTCACACCAATAGATGTTGTGTGTTATTGAAATTCCCATTGGTGTTGGGAAGTAGCCGCATACATTGGGTTTCACAAGTACTGAGTCTTTTGAGTGGAAGAGCACAAACCAAGGGGCTTCGTCCACGATTATGTCTTCAGCCTGCTGAGAAAGAGCAATGCGCTTTTGCAGACCACTCTCTGTGCGGGCCTGTTCAATAAGCGCATCCACTGCGGGATTGGAATATTGCGTCTCATTGTTGGCTGCCGAACGCCAGCCTTCGAACTTCATCAGGAAGTTATCGGGATCGGGATAGTCACCTATCCAGCCAAGTGAGAACATCTGGAAAGAACCCTTTTTCATCTCTTCAAGGAATGTCGCGTAATCAATCTGTTCCAGTTCCACATCAACCCCAAGCTCTACCCGCCAGGCCTCTACAAGTCTTTGAAAAAGAATACTGGGGGACGAACCGCCTCCTGAAATAGTAAGCTTGATGCGGGGCATGTTGCCCGCGTACTTACTTTGCGCAAGAAGCCTTCTCGCCTCATCGGGGTCATACTTCTGACCCTTGTAATCTGCTCTGTATCCCGGCATACCGGGTGGCAAAATGCCATGCGCAGGAATTACCAGGTTTTGAAAAACGTTCTTCGCGATTGCCTCTCTGTCGATAGCCAGTGCAAAGGCCTTTCGCACAAGAGGGTCATCAAACGGAGGAACAAGGTTGTTGGCTCCGATATATGATGTAGACATTTCAGTTGCCTCAAAATATTGTTTCGAGATTGCCGAATTAGAGTCGCGAACCTCGTCCAAAAGGTCAAGGTCTGCAATACCGATACCCGTAAAGTCCAGTTCTCCATTCTGATATCTCAGATAGGTAGAACCGCCTGCAAGGTAAAAGATAACCCTGTTTATCTTTGGCTTGTCGCCGTGATAGTTCGGGTTCGCCTCCATAATGATTTCGGCGACATCTTTTTTAACAATGACATACGGCCCCGTGCTATTTGGGCGATCAGTCCAGCGGGCAGCGCCCTCGGCCTGAATTTTGTCCACAACAGCGGCGGCGGGATAGGTCATCTTCATCAGGAAGACATCCGAATTCACTGAATCAACTTTAGTTGTAATTCGGATGGTGCGTTCGTCCAGAACCTCCACCCCTGGAATATCTACAAAAACCTCATCCTGGTTCGGAGATATACGGTTAATAACCTGTTTTCTTTGCATCTCTATAACGCCGACAATATCCCCTAAGTAAAGCTCGGCGGTAGTGCTGCGAGTTTTAGGATCTGCGACTCTGTCCAAAGAGTACGCAACGTTCCACGCGGTTACAGACCGTCCGGTAGAAAACTTAGCGTCTTCACGAATAGTGAAGGTGTAAGTTGTAGTACCGTCAGGATTCTCTGTTACCTCGGGCATAGACTCTGCAAGATCAGGAACAACAACAGCAGAAGCGAAGAGTTCTCCCCTCCTGAACTGTTCTATCATGTCTTGCGTAATAGCCGCGCCGACAGCAACAAGGTTTCCGTCTTTGTCATACATGGCCGGGTCCAAACGAAGGAGCCCCGCGTAAAGCTTGCTCGTAAACCCGTGGGACCCGACATCTGTTACAAGGTGTGGGTCAAGAGTCGCGGGCTCGCCTGATGCAATACGTAAAACATCCGAAAAGGGTGCTGGTTGTGTCGCATCAGATACACTATTGCCGGAATCTCCATTAGTGCAGGCAACTGCCACTAATGAAAAGATGGCAAATAAAGCAATTAGTTTTCTTGTTTTCACCTCTTCACCTCCTTATCGTTGAAGGGCTTTAGCCCTAAGGGCTTCGGTACTAACAACCACAGCGGTATGTGAATCTACCACAGAAACAATGACTCCGGCCCAAACCGGCTTGCCGTCTTTCAAAACGAATACTGGAAGTCCAAAGTCCTGCTGACTAAAGGCCCCATTAATAACAATGAGTCCTCTGTCCTGAATTACATGAGACACCTCAGCCTTAGCTGTGCGCGCGTTGTTTCCGTACACCACAGCGTTGGAAGAGGAAACTTCCTTAATCTGAGCCTCCGCATATGGGTACTCATTTGATTCAACAAGTACCTGTGTGTCGGGTCGTAGCAAGAATGCCAGACTATGATCGGCCTCAAATTTTACACCGGAATCGGTTACAAAATCACCGGCAGAACCACTGAAGAGAACTTCCTCTTTCCAGTCGTCTTCCACCTCAGGGTTTGCCCGAACCTTAATTTCAACATGAATCTTGTCAGCATCGTCGGCATTACTTTGCAACACCTGAGTAAAAGCAGCCAAAGGAACAACCACCTGATTATTTACCAGAAAGCCATTCACTTGATTGTTGGCAATAACCGCGGGGAAAACA
The DNA here is from genome assembly GCA_040879145.1 of Candidatus Spechtbacterales bacterium. Lineage (NCBI taxonomy): Bacteria > Bacillati > Minisyncoccota > Minisyncoccia > Candidatus Spechtbacterales > Candidatus Spechtbacterales bacterium. Next base: position 19,479 of record JBBDKX010000020.1, read on the forward strand.
CCTTCCGCGTTAAAACCATCTTTAATCCGCTGAGGAACATCCTCAAAACTGTTGATGTCATCGGGATACTGTTGTTTGAGTATTTCTACAACTTCGCTCTTGGTATAATTGCGAACAGCGGAAACTGTAACAGGGCGAACATATTCACCCAGAACAGAAAGGTCTTCCTCTGTAATATTGGCCAAGAAAAGATCGTTATCAAACTTGTCATCACTCAACATACTGATAAGATCGGCCTTCTTTTCTGTAAGTGAGGGCTCTTCATAGTGATTAAATGCTCCAAGCAGGTTGGCTCCCAGTAAACTGAGGGCAACAGCAAGGGCAAGCAAAACAACTGCCAGTGAAATGGCATGCTTATTTTTCAGGGTATTTCCCATCATTCCTCCTTTAGTAGTTGTCAAAGGACTTGTAGAAAAAATACCACAGAGAAATCATATCTACAAGTAGACAAAGTATAAAAAACATTGTGTAATTAAAAATTAAAATCCCGTCATGCGGAGGTGCAAAAAAGACAGGGTCCTAAGCTCATTTGTGAACAAATATCTCTGTGCTTTTATGGACTACGGATAAGCTAAAAAACTATTATAGATTTTTTACAAAATATGTTGTATACTGTGGCTTTCCATGAAATTTCAACTCAAAACACAGTTTAAACCGCAAGGCGACCAGGGAAAAGCTATAGAGCAGTTAACAAAAAAACTAAATAGTGGTGTAAATCATCAGGTTCTTTACGGTGTTACGGGTTCGGGAAAAACATTCACCGCGGCAAATGTTATTGCAAACACAAATCGCCCAACCCTTGTGATAAGCCATAATAAAACTCTTGCCTGGCAACTGTATCAGGAATTTGAAGAATTTTTTCCAAACAACGCGGTCCATTACTTTGTAAGCTACTACGACTACTATCAGCCCGAAGCATATATACCCCAAAGCGACACATATATTGCAAAAGACGCGAGTATAAATAAAAAGATAGATCGCATGCGCCACGGGGCCGTCCAAAGCCTTATAACACGTCCGGACACAATAGTAATTGCGTCGGTATCCTGTATATACAACCTAGGTTCGCCTGAAACCTACCAAAAAGTTAGTCTTGAAGTTTACCCGGGACAAAAAATCACAAGAAAAGAACTTTTAAGCGTCCTGATAGGGCTTGGATACGCAAGAAATGATTTTGCGCCTGAAGCGGGAAATTTCAGTGCAAAAGGAGACCGGGTTCAAGTTCACCCCCCAACAGGAGAAGAGCCCATAATAATTGAACTAAGAAAAGACAGTATCTCCGCATTATACACAGGCCCTTATACACAGGTTGAACCTGTGTATGCTTCTATTAAGCTGTGGCCTGCTAATTTCTGGGTTTCTCCTGAAGATAAATTAAAAATTGCTTTAAGCAATATACGGGGCGAACTTGCAGAAACACTTGCTGTGTTAAAAAAAGAAGGAAAAGATATTGAGGCATACCGCCTTGAACAAAAAACCAACTACGACATGGAGCTTATTGAACAGATGGGTTACTGTCCGGGTATTGAAAATTACTCCCGCCACTTAGACTTCAGAGAGCCTAATGCCCCCCCATTTACTTTAATAGATTACTTTCCTGAAAATTTTCTTACCTTAATAGATGAGTCGCACATGACAATTCCTCAAGTTAGGGGCATGTTCGCCGGAGACAGGGCAAGAAAAGAAACTCTTATACGGCACGGATTTCGCCTACCCTCTGCTGTTGATAACCGACCCCTTAACTTTTCTGAATTCAAAAAAACAATTGGTCAAACAATCTATATATCAGCAACCCCCGGGGAGTATGAAATTGAAAAGGCGGGCAAAGAAAATATAGTGGAGCAAATAGTGCGCCCGACAGGGCTTTTGGATCCTGAAATTGAAGTGCGTCCGACTAAAAACCAGATGCAAAATGCGATGGAAGAGATGCGGCTAAGAATAGAAAAAAACCAAAGAGTGCTTGTCATTACACTAACCAAAAGACTCGCGGAGGACATAGCCGAATATTTAAATGAAGAGGGTTTCAAGGTAAACTACATACACTCTGACATAAAAACCCTGGATAGGCCTGTCCACATGCAAAAACTTAGAGAGGGAAAATATGATGTACTTGTCGGTATTAACCTTCTCCGTGAAGGACTGGACTTTCCCGAAGTTTCTCTTGTTATTATTTTTGATGCTGACAAGGAGGGGTTTTTACGCAATGAAACAACGCTTTTGCAAACAATTGGACGAGCGGCGCGACACGTTGAAGGCAAAGCAATTTTATACGCGGATAAAACAACAGGATCTATGGAGCGTACAATAAAAGAAACTAAACGAAGAAAAAAAATACAGGAAGAGTACAATAAAAAACATAAAATAACACCCGAGACAATAAAAAAGAAAATTCACCAAATGCCAGCAGGCATGCTGTATGATGAAGACGAAAATAAAGACGCAAAATCTTACAAAAACATGGCTCAAAAAGAGCTTGAGCGAGAAATGAAAAAAGCGGCAAAAGAGCTAGATTTTGAAAAAGCGGCAAAAATCAGGGATGAAATAAAAAAAATAAAAGAATAATTATGCTACTTATTAACAAACCACCCGGTCCTACTTCTCACGATATTGTGGATGAGGTGCGGAAAATTACCGGAATAAAAAAGGTCGGACACGCGGGAACTTTAGATCCTTTTGCTGAAGGGCTTTTGATAGTGCTTGTGGGGAGAGAGGAGACAAAAAAACAGGCGGAGTTTATGGCGCTTAATAAGGTGTATGAGGCAATGCTAACCCTCGGTGCAGAAACTGATACCTTCGATATTACAGGAAAGATACAAGAAACAAGATACAAGATACAAACAAATTCAAAATTACAAATTCCAAACATAGAAGATATAAAAGAAACTCTAAAAAATTTTGAAGGAGAGCAGGATCAGATGCCGCCTATTTATTCGGCGAAGAAAATAAAAGGTAAAAAAGCGTATGAACTTGCGCGAAAGGGCGAGGTGCCGGAACTTAAGCCAAAGCGTGTGAAAATTTATGAAATTAAAATACTTAATTATAATTACCCTGAGCTTAAAATAAAAACTAAAGTTTCAAGCGGTACATATATAAGAGCGCTCGCGCGAGACATTGGCAGAGAGTTGGGAGTTGGTGCCTATGTAAGTGAGCTTAGACGCACAGAGATTGGTAAGTATAAATTAGAGGATGCGCAAACTATTGAAGGGTTAAAA
>JBBDKX010000021.1:0-5138 GCA_040879145.1 Candidatus Spechtbacterales bacterium
ACTGTAAGTGTTCCAAGCATTTTTGCCTGTCTGCGTGCTACGCACAGGCAGGCCTGTCTGCGTGCGTTCACGCACAGGCAGGCCTGTCTGCCGGGTAGGTAGAGATTCTTTAGTATTCCTCTAAAGAGAGGGGGGTTGGGTTGGGTTGGTTTGGGTTTTGCATGGTTTTGCATGATAATCTTATTTATATATACTTATATTCTACCATAACTTATCATACACCAAAAAAATAAAGATTTCTATGTTTTGTGGAGGGGTACCCTGTGGATAACCCTTCGATAAAGGCTTCGACTGAGCTCAGCCCCTCACTTGCTCGCAAATGAGGGGTGGAATGAGTACCGCAGCGCGAAACAACAAAATAAAAGTAAAGATAAATCCTTTACCTTATCCGAGCTTCTTTTTAAAAAGCTCGGTAGCTACTTGGGGGTTTGCTGAACCCTTTGATTTTGCCATTACCTGGCCTACGAGGAATTTAAGCGCACTATCCTCCCCTGCTTTATAATCGTTTACAGCTTTTTCTTGTTCGCTTATTACCTCATCAATAATCTTTTCTACAGCGCTCTCATCACTTACCTGTTTTAACCCTTTTTCCTCAACTATATCCGAGGGATCTCTACCTGTGGTAAACATTTCTTCCAATACTTCGCGAGCAGCGGATGAGGATATCTCATTTGAAGCTATCATGCCAATAAGTTCGCCGAAATTTTCCGCTGTTATTTTTAATTCACCAATAGGAAGTTCGCTGTTTGAAGTAAGTGTTCTTAAATTTTTTACTATATAGTTTGTCGTTAGCTGAACTATCTTTTCTTCGTCTTTTACATTTTTATCCTTGCCCCACCTTAAAGCCTCTGAGACGGCGCCTTCATAATAGTTTGCTAATTCGTATTCTGTAATAAATATATCGGCAGTTTCTGTGTTTAAATTATACTGCTCTATAAAACGACTCTTCTTTGCTTGTGGAAGTTCGGGTAAAGATGCCCTTATAGCTTCCAGATCAAAACCATGTTCCGGAGTTAACACCACAGGAGGTATATCGGGTTCAGGAAAATACCTGTAATCGTGCGCCTCCTCTTTAGAGCGCTGGGTAAAGGTCTCGCCTTTTACTTCATCCCAGCCACGTGTTGCTTGCTCTACTTTTTCTCCGTTTTCCAGAAGTTCGGTCTGGCGTTTTATTTCGTAAGCTGTTGCATCTTCAACCGCGCGTAGAGAATTTAAATTCTTTAACTCTACTTTAGTGCCAAGCTCTTTTTGGCCTTCAGGCGATAGAGATATATTTACCTCTACTCTCATTTGTCCCTTTTCCATATCAGCGTCTGAGGCATTAAGATATCTTAAAATTAGGCGCAACTCCTGCGCAAATTTACGCGCCTCTTCTGCGCTATTTAAAACCGGCTTTGTTACAAGCTCCATCAATGGTAAGCCTGCGCGATTAAAATCTACATAGGTTTCTTTTCCGTCTTCTGAGTGCGCGAGGCGCCCTGTGTCTTCTTCTAAATGCACCCTTTCTATTTCTATACGCTTAAACTCTTCCCCACCTGCCTGCCGCGCTTCTGCTTGCGCACTGCGCGCAGACAAGTCACTGGGCGCAGGTAGGCCTGCCTGCCGCCCGCCTGCGTACTCCGCGCGGGCAGGCGCTTCTGCTTGCGCACTGCGCGCAGACAAGTCACTGGGCGCAGGTAGGTGCTCGCCGGGCGTCTCTATGTCTAAATAACCTCCTTTACAAAAAGGGATGTCATATTGTGATATCTGATATCCCTTTGGCAGGTCAGGATAAAAATAATTTTTTCTATCAAATTTAGACCTCTCTGATATCTCAGAGTTTAGGGCAAAACCTACGCGAACAACATGCTCTATTGCCTGTTTGTTGGGTACAGGCAATGTTCCGGGATGCCCCATGCACACAGGACACACATTAATATTAGGGTGTGTCTCAAAAGGGTCGTTAAGATCGTCACAGAACATTTTTGTCCTGGTTTTTAACTGAGCGTGAATCTCCAATCCAATTGTGGGTTTATACTTTGCCATGACTATATCGTAATATAAAAAACCCCTTATATAAAGCCCCCTAATTAGTAAATGAAATTCACTTAGCCGAGCGGACATTTTTCATAGCCTAGGCCTGACGAATGAAATGCACAAAAGTGCATGAATGAGGAAAACAAAGGATATGGAAAATATGCGCCCGACCCTTGGGAAGCAACATAAAAAAACCGTATGCGTTGTTGCTTCACAGCTAACGATGCTCTGGCATCGCGTCGCTGCTTGCGCCTAACATACGGTTTTTATGTTGCTTCTAAGAAGTATTTCAGTTACTAATTAGGGGGCTAAGGGGGTTAACTTATTACTTAAGGAGGTTAAGTTCGGAGAGTTTCTCAAGAAATTCATTTGTCTCACGCTTATTATTAAGACGCTCAAAAACGATCTGAGCAACTGTTTCCCTATCCATAGGCCAACTGTTTGTAGCAATTATTTCTTTCTCGGGACCCGTAAGTTTGGTCGCGTTTAACTGATAATCCTTAAACGCACCAAAGGAAACAGGAACGGCATCTTCCACAATTCTTGCCATAGCGTTTGCAAATACTCTTATTTCATACTGAGCATGCGAATCCATGCGCAGGCGCAAAAAATGCATTAAATTGTGCAAATCTATTTTCCAATACCATTGCGTATAATTAGCAACAGAAAGGCCTACGCGTGCAAGCTCGCGCGCAAGGTCAAAATCTTCGCTAATAAATTCCTCGTAGTGCGCGTAGCTTCTTTCATAATCCTCTTTTAAAAGCTCCGACACGCGCGCCTTCTGTTCAGGGGTCAATTCTTCCCCTCTGCCCTGCTTGTTGCCTGTTGACTGCTTTGCAAAGAAATTGGCATCAGGCATATAGAATTCATTCGACATAATTGAATATCTTCCCGAATATTCATTCACGCTAGCGGTACGATGGCGTATCCACTGGCGAGCGACAAAAATTGGCATCTTGCAATGGAACTTGAATTCAACCATTTCTGAAGGCGTCGTATGATCATGCCGACGCAAATATCTAATAAGCCCTTTGTTATTGCTGATCTTCTCTGTACCTTTTCCATAAGATACTCGTGCTGCCTCGGTTACGGCATCGTCATTGCCCATATAGTCAACCAGGTATACAAATCCATGATCCAAGCACTTAATAGGCCGGTAAAGCCATTTCTCGGCGCCCTCGCTACCAGGGCGCAAAGTTAAAGCACCTTCTTCGGTGCCTTCTATTCTTTGGGGTACTTCCTTCATTATCCCTCCTTATATTTTAAGAACTTTAAACAGATTTTAGCATACAATCGCAGCCTATACAAATAAAAAACCTATTCTATATTTAAGGTTTTATGAAGTATGCTTTTTATGTTTTCAAAAACCTTTGCCTCCTCCTGGGTGCCGTCCACAGGCATTACATAATCAAACCTATTTGTAAATTCTTCGTAGTGCTTTATAACTTCGCGCAGCTGTTTTTCTTTTTCAAAAAGTTCAAAGCCGTTCCTGCTTGCAGCCATGCGCTCCATAGCCTCAACAGCGCCAACGCGCAAATACAAAACCAAGTCCGGTTTAAGGAAATGCTTGTTTATCTCATATAGCCAATCAGCATCGGGAATATCAAGAGAGCCATAAGCTACTGTTGAATAAAAATACCTGTCTGAAATTACATTTATACCCTTCTCCAGCATAGGTATTACCTCCTTTTCCAAGTGGTGGGCGCGGTCGGCGGTAAATAAAAGCTGAAGGCACATTGGAGAAGAAGACCAGTCACCTGTAAGCCAACTGCGTATTAAGCCACCAATAAGATAATTTGTCGGCTCTTTTGTAAGATGGCTTTTGAGTTGATGGGATTGCAAAAACTGATGCATTTTTGCGGCCTGCGTTGTAGAACCTGAACCATCTATTCCTTCTACTACTATAAATTTTCCTTTTTTGTTTTCCATTGTAGTTTTATAATTTAAAATTGTTCTTAAATAGCGGAGCCCTGCCTGCATGCCAATCGGCATGTAAACCGGCAGGCAGGCAAACTTTCTTTTAAGCAGCTCTCGCGGTTCATGGCTACACTATTTTAATCCACTACTCCCAAACCCCTCTTCTCCCCTTTCTGTTTCATCAAACTCTTCGGTTTCCTTAATTTGAGCCCGGCTAATTGGCTTAACAACAAGCTGAGCTATTTTTTCACCTTTTTTTATATTATAACTCTCTTTTCCAAGGTTGGTTAGAGCAATTTTAAGCTCTCCCCTGTAATTTGAATCTATAACGCCTGCCATTGTTTTTATGTGATGCTTAGTTGCAATACCGCTTTTATCCCAAACAAAACCGCCATACCCGCTCGGTATAGCTATTTTTATGCCTGTAGAGATTAAAATTTTCTCTCCAGGAAGTAGTATCGCGTCTTCAAAAGAAAAAAGATCCATCCCGGCATCACCCTCATGCGCATACGAGGGTAACTTCGCGGATGGATCCAGTTTTTGTACAAAGATCTTCATTGATTTAGATATCCTTATTTGAGTTAACAACTTCTTTTATGTGCAGAGCGCCACCCTTATCTTTGAGAATATCTGTCATTTTCTCCATAGTGCCTACAAAATCAAAGTCTGCATGCTCTAACTTTACGTCATTGCGCTCAGCCAAATCAAAAATATGTTCTTTCCCTTCCGAATTTTTATATTCGCCTGTGTACTTAATCTCTTTAACGCCTTTGGCAATAAGTTTCGTGGTGCACCTAATGCATGGAGTCCCTATAATGTAGGCGCTAGCCCCTATAAGGTTAGCCGTGCTGTACAAAATGGCATTTTCTTCACCATGCAATGTCCGGACACAATGCCCTTCTATTATCAAATGTCCCACATCATCACATTGCGGATTTTTAGGCAACGCGCCATTATATCCCGCGCCAACCAGTCTCTTGTTTTTATCAACCAAAACACAAGCTGTCTTTAGCCTGTCACATGTCCCGCGCGTGGAATATATGTGCGCAAGCGCAAAAAAGAATTCGTCCCAATTTGGTCTCTGCATAAAAACTCCTTATTTAAGTACTCTACTCTTTTTATCATAGACATCACTAAAACAAAAGCCCACCTATCATTGGTGGCCTTGTACTTGTAAAAAGCTCGACAATCAAGGATTTTCAGAT
>JBBDKX010000021.1:5238-103972 GCA_040879145.1 Candidatus Spechtbacterales bacterium
CTATCATTGGTGGCCTTGTACTTGTAAAAAGCTCGACAATCAAGGATTTTCAGATTTTCGCTTAGTTCGCGGAGGCACCGAGTAGCGGAATAAGGCGTAGGTAATAACTACGCTGTCGAGCAACGCAGGCGCTGACAAAGAAATAAGCGAAAAGATAAATCCGCTATTATTTTTCTACATCTATTCCCATACTCTTTGCTGTACCGGCGATAATCTTAGAAGCCGCGTCAACATCGTTGGCACTTAAATCTTCCATCTTTTGTTCAGCTATTTGTCTCAATTGAGCTTTTGATATTTTTCCCGCTTTTACTCTAGGTACCTCTCCCGAACCCTTTTCCACTCCGGCGGCTTTGCGCAAAAGATCAGACGCGGGAGGCGTCTTTAATTTAAAATCGAAACTTCTGTCTTCAAAGATAGAAAGCTCAACAGGTATAATGTTTCCTTTTTTATCCTGGGTAGCGTCGTTAAATTTAGTTACAAACTCCTGAATATTAATACCGTGAGGACCGAGTGCGGTTCCCACAGGCGGTGCCGGTGTTGCCCCTCCGGCGGGTATCTGAAGTTTTACTACTGTTTTTACTTTTTTTGCCATGGTTTGTTAGTGAATACGAGCCCATGGCGAAGTGTGAACTTACAAACCATGAGCCCCGCCGTAGCTTCATGCGAAGGCGGGCCACTTATTTTATATCTTAGTTATTTGCAAATAGTCCAGTTCCACAGGAGTTTCGCGTCCAAACATGTTTACCAATACATATATCTTTCCTTTTTCCTCGTCTATGGAAGAAACTTTGCCGTCAAAATCCTTAAAAGGACCGTCATTAATTTTTACCGCATCCCCTTCCTGCACATCAATCTTGTATTTAGGCTCTTCAACACCCATTCTTTTTTGAAGACTATCTATCTCTTTTTGATCTATGGGTATAGGAGTCGTACCCGAACCCACAAAACCTGTAACGCGCGGGGTATTACGCACAACATACCACGAGTCGTCGGTAACTACCATTTCAACCAGTACATATCCGGGATATATTTTTTCCTCTATAATGCGCCTCTTCCCTCCACGTATCTTTATTTTCTTTTCTTTCGGAACAATAACATTAAATATCTTATCCTGCATACCCATAGACTCAATACGCTGAAGAAGGTTCTGGCGAACGGCATCCTCATATCCTGAGTATGTGTGTATAACGTACCAACTTTTACCTCGTTGTAGTTTTTGTTTAGGCATGTTCTTTCGCCGCTTTGCGGCTCAATCAAATTTAAAATTTAAAATGCAAAAGTAAAAATTTTGGTTGTCCGCCTGTGGCGGACTTTTCATTTTTCGTTTTTACTTTTAAATTTAGAAGTTTGTGCTATAAAACAAACTTCGCGAGTAGCCACTGGAAGAAAAAGTCCAAACCCCCAAGAAAAATTCCTGTGACAATTGAAACACTCAAAACCAGAAGTGTGTAATTTAACACTTCTTTCTTCGTTAACCAATTAACACGCTTCATTTCTATTTTCACCTCGCGTAAAAATCTGATTATAAAAAAAATAGGTTTTTTTACTAAATCCATTTTTAAAAGCCCTCGTGGGGCCCATTTATTTATCTGCCCTCAATAATAACAAAGAATGTGCTACTTTGTCAATGTTTTAAAAAGGCAAAACCAAATTTACTTTTAAGCAACCATACTTAAAACAGCAATAAAGAGCAGATTTGGCAGAGAGATTAACTATATATCAAGATTCTGTACCTTTTGCGCGTGGGTCTGTATAAACCTTTTTCGTGGCGCTACTTCTGAGCCCATAAGAATATCAAATAACGATCATAAAATTTTCCCCGACCCCCTTCTTTTAAAACCTTGCGGTCAGTCCCCTAATTAACAACTGAAATACGCTTTAGAAGCACAGGAATGAGTCAGATTCACGAAGCGAGGGTGAAGGAGTAGTTTATACTACTTCAATGCCCGACTGACTAGAAGATGGCTCATTCCTGTGCTTCCCGAAGGGCGGGTGTATATTTTCCATATCCTTTGTTTTCATCGCTCATGCACATCTGTGCATTTCACTCTTCAGGCCTAGGCTATGGAAAATATTCACTCCGCTAAATGAATTTCAGTTGTTACTTAGGGGGCAAAACGTTTTGCGCCTGCCGGCGCAAAGACTACTTCCACCACGGGGAAAATTTAATATTTGATATTCTATATATCAAGATTCTGTACCTTTTGCGCGTGAGTCTGTATAAACCTTTTTCGTGGCGCTACCTCTGAGCCCATAAGAATATCAAATATTTTATCTGCCTCTTCGGCGTCTTCAACATCAACCCTGAAAAGAACGCGGTTTTCAGGATTCATGGTAGTTTCCCAAAGCTGGGATGGGTTCATTTCACCGAGACCCTTGTACCGCTGAAGGCTTACACCGGACATGCTTTTTGCTTTTTCTTCAAGATCCTCCCCTCCTTCGGGAATGTCTTTGGGTTTTTCTTTCTTTCCTTCTTTAGCTACCTTTTCTGCCAGCATTTTTTTCAGTATATTTTCTTTTTGGGCTTCCGTATACGCATACTCAAAATGTTTGCCTTTTTGTATCTTATACAAAGGCGGCTGTGCTATGTAAAGATATCCACCCTCAATAATCGGTCTGTAATACCTATAAAACAAGGTGAGTAGAAGCGTTCTTATGTGCGCGCCGTCAACATCCGCGTCTGTCATAATAACCACTTTGTGGTAGCGTATTTTTTCCAAATTAAATTCTTCCGCTATCGCGGCGCCCAAAGCAATAATAAGGGTTTTAACCTCCTTGTTTGCCAGTATCTTATCCAAACGCGCGCGCTCAACGTTTAATATTTTACCGCGAAGCGGTAAAATTGCCTGAAACCTTCTATCTCTTCCCTGTTTCGCGGAACCTCCCGCTGAATCTCCCTCCACTATAAAAATTTCAGAATCTTCGGGCCTGCGACTTGAGCAATCTGCTAACTTTCCGGGAAGCGTTAAGCCATCGAGAGCCCCCTTTCTGATAACCGTATCTCGTGCCGCTTTTGCGGCTTTTCTTGCTTTAGCAGCCAAAAATATTTTCTCTATAATCTGCCGGGCATCTGACGGGTTTTTATCTAAATACTCTTCCAGGGCATCAGACACTACGGAATCAACCCCGCTTCTGGCTTCGGTATTGCCAAGTTTTGCCTTAGTTTGTCCCTCAAATTGCGGATCCGGCAACTTTACCGAAACCGCAACCGTTAAACCTTCACGAACATCCTCTCCTGTAAAGGCTTCATTGTTCTTCATAAGGTTGTTCTTTTGAGCATACGAATTCAAGCCACGAGTAAGCGCCGTTCGAAAACCTGTAATGTGCATTCCCCCTTCGGGTGTGTATATATTGTTGGCAAAAGCAAGTTCTTTCCCTTGCAGGTCATCTGTGTACTGAAACGCCACCTCTATAAGCAAGTCCTCATGCTCACGCTCCACATAAAAAATATTGTTGTGTTTTTTTACCTCACCGCGATTAAGATAATCTACGAAAGACACAAGACCGCCCTCAAAATAAAACTGGTATGAATAAGGGAGTTTTTCCCTTTCGTCTATAACTTTAATGTGCACCCCTTTTGTAAGATAAGACTGCTGTCGCAAATGATCAAGGATTTTTTTAAGGCGAAGTTCTCCCTCTTTAAATATTTCTTTGTCGGGTTCAAATGTTACGGTGGTGCCAGACTTACTCTTAGGACATGTTCCTACTTTTTTCAAAGCACCGAGAGGTTTGCCTCGCTTATACTCCTGCGCGTACCTTACTCCATCACGACAAACCTCTGCTTTGAGCCAAATAGAAAGAGCGTTTACTACAGAAACTCCCACTCCGTGCAACCCTCCGGATATTTTATAACTATCACCGCCAAATTTACCCCCCGCGTGCAGAGTTGTCATTACGGTCTCTAAAGCCGATTTTTTGGTTTGAGCGTGCTTTTCTACAGGGATTCCGCGACCATCATCTGAAACACTGACTTTTCCGTCTTTCAGTAAAGTAACTTCTATATTTTGTGCGTGTCCAGCCATTGCCTCATCCAAGCTATTGTCCACTACCTCCCAAACAAGGTGATGCAATCCGTCTTCTCCTGTTGACCCAATGTACATACCGGGTCTTTTACGAACAGGGTCCAAACCTTCCAAAACATAAATATCCTTAGCGCTGTATTCTCCATTTTTCTTTGGCGTCTCCTTTTTTGCTTTTTGTGCCGGTCCGCCTTTTGGCGCGGGCTTAGCCGAACTTGTAGATTTCTTTTGCGGTTGTTTTGCCATAATTTATTAGTAAGCGCGAGCTTCAGCGAAGCGCGAACTTATAAGCATGAGCACCCCGCACTTATTTTGCGTGGTGCTGCAAGCGGCGCAAGGGGCGAATAGCCCCTGCCCTATACGGGCACAGCGCCGCTATATTTAAAATATTTTTAATTTGTATTCCCGCTATTATTTGCTATGCGAAGCAAAATAAGTGCGGGGTAAGTTTCGCTAAATTCACTAACGTTCATTAAGCTCAACTTTATTTTATTTCCCATCCCTCGCGGGTTTTAATTTCTTTAATAATTTTTTCCATAATTTTATCTACCTCTTCAGACCTCAAAGTTCTGTCATAAGCCTGAAAAACCAAATGAAAGGCCATACTTTTTGATTCGGTATTACTATCCTCCTCATAATAGTCAAACATATCCACATCACGCAACAATTTCCCGCCTGTTGTATTTATTATACCAACAACCTCTTCCGCGCGGGTTTGTAATGGAACTATAAGCGATACATCTCGCACTACCTGCGGAAAACTTGATACAGGGTTGTAAATTTCCTCTTCCTCAGCCAGTTCTATAAGTTTGCTTAATTGTATGTCCGCAATAAATAAAACCCCTTTTAGTCCTTCCTCTTCAGCTATAGCGGGATGCACCTGCCCGATATATCCTAAAATACTATCTCCCGATTTAACAAGGGCTCTTCTGTTGCTGTGAAGATAAGAAAGGGCGGTTTCTTCGTTTTTATCTAAAACAGGGTCAAGCCAGATATCGGATATACCGATACTGTGGAATAAATCTTCAACCTCTCCTTTAAGCTCGTAAAAATATTCGCGATTATCCTGCCTTGAGGCAATAGACAAAGAGAGGCGCGCCTCCTCTTTACCCGTGTATCTGTAAAATACCTCCCCTGTTTCAAAAAACTTTACCTTATCATAAAACTTAATATTTTCACGGGCAGTCTTTAGCGCCAAAGGAGCAATTGAGGGCCGCATGTACTTAAACTCGTCATTTGAAGGATTTTGCAATTCCCATACTTCCGATTTTTGAAAACCCCACAACTTAAAAATATTTTCTGAGACGAAAACATAGTTATAAACCTCGTTAAAACCCGAAGCTGCCATGTGGCGGTTAATCTGCCTTAACCAGTAGTTTTTAACATTCCTCTTAGGGGGGTATAAAGCCGCCCTGGGCATTTTAGGCTCCGTGTTCTCATACCCCAAAATCCTGCCAATCTCTTCTATAACATCTACCTCTCTTTCTATGTCAAGCCTGAAATAAGGAGGTATAACCGTTAAAAATTCTTTCTCTTGGCGGACATCAAACCCAAGTCCTTTGAGTATTTTTTTGGCATCTGAAATTTTAACTTCAACACCGAGTAGAGATGATGCCCTGTTTATATCTGTCTTTATTTTTGAATGTGTAATTTCTTTTTCTAAAGTGTCTATAGCTGTCTTGTCCGCATTTCCTCCCGCAATATCAAGTATCAATTCTACTACGAATTGAAGTCCCTCTTTCGCGAAAGCCAGAGGAACTTCGTGTTCAAACCTCCACGACGCGTCTGTGTGCAACGCAAGCTTGCGCGTAGTATTTCTTATATTTACAGGAGTAAAGTTCGCGCTCTCAATTACTATATTTTGCGTATTCTTGTCTACCTCCGCCTTTTTACCACCCTTAACACCCGCGATGGCTAAGGGGTCTTTTTCATCCGCTATCACAAGAATACTTTCTTCTAAATCGTACTTCGCGTTGTCCAAAGTTGTAACAGATTCGCCCTTGCCTGCTTTTCTAACTACGATTTTGTGTCCCTCTAATTTATCATAATCAAAAACATGCAAAGGCTGGCCCGTTGCAAGCATTGCGTAGTTTCCGGCATCAACAATATTGTTTATTGAATTTATACCTATATTTTCAAGCGCGTCTTTAAGCCATTTTGGAGAAGGTCTTACTTTTACACCTTCAATTTTAACCGCCATATAGCGCGGACATAAACCCGGGTCTTTTACATCCACGCTAAGACCCTCAACTTTGTTTTTTGATGTTTTTAAAGCGGGATATTTTTTAAGCTTAAGAGCGCCTCCGCTCAGTAGCGCGGCTTCACGGGCAATGCCTATGTGCGATGCTGAATCATGCGCCCTGTTTGGCAGGATGTCTATATCTAAAATATGGTCCGCACCCTTCTTCTCCACTCCCTCAACCTCATAGGCGTGCATTGTTAAAAGCTCCGCCAGTTTATTAGGAGCGGGCAGCTTTTTATCTACGTATTGTTGTATAAAGTTATAAGAAAACTTCATATTACTTAAATTGCTCCAAAAAGCGTATATCGCCCGCATTAAACAGCCGCACATCGTCTATCTTGTACTTCATCATGGCAAGGCGATCTATACCGACGCCAAACGCAAAGCCCGCGTATTCATCAGGATTATACCCCGCGGCCTCAAAAACCCTTGGGTGTACCATGCCGGCGCCCATAAGCTCAAGCCATCCTGTTTGAGAGCAAACCGAGCACCCTTTAGCATCGCAGTTGATACAGTTTATATCTACCTCAAAACCCGGCTCTACAAACGGAAAAAAACTGGGCCTTAATCTTATACTTATATCTTTTTTAAAATATCGGCTTAAAAACTCTTTCATTACAGCGCGGAAGTTCGCGATACTTATGTCTTTATCTACCATAAGTCCTTCAAGTTGACGAAATTGTATCTCATGGGAAGCATCGGTCGCCTCGTATCTAAAAACCTGCCCGGGAGCGATAATCCTTATGGGAGGATTATTCTTTTGCATATACCTTATCTGCACAGGGCTTGTATGTGTGCGTAAAAGCATGCGCCCCGGATTCTGTTTTGTAACCGGTCCTTTAACTTCCTTATCTTGCTTCATCCAAAACGTATCCCAAAGGTCGCGCGCGGGGTGGTCTTCGGGGATATTTAAAGCTTCAAAATTATACCACTCATTTTCTATTTGAGGACCTTCTGCTGTTTCAAACCCCATAGCGCTAAAGATATCTTCAATCTCGGCGATAGTCTTAGTTATGGGGTGCACACTCCCTCGTAATTTTTTAGGTAGAGGTCGGGTAACATCGAGCCATTCGTTTATAATCCTGTTCCTATACTGCTCTTCACGAATCTTTGAAGAGTACTCTTCAAGCATAGAACCTATGTCCTCTTTGATTTTATTTAAAGCATTACCGTATTTTTTACGGTCCTTTTCGGCCATGTCTTTAAGGGAGCGAAGCTCTTGAGTAAGTTTCCCTTTTCTACCCAAATAGGCGCGGCGAATGTCGTCAATCTCGGTTAAATTTGATGTCTTTTTAAGGGCATTTTCGGCCTCTTTTTTTAGTTCATCCAGTTTGCTCATAGTGTTTAATACCCTTATATTTTACCGTATTTTAGCCCCAAAAACAAGCTGCAAATAAATGGGAAAACCGGCTTTCCCATTTAGCTAATTTCATATAAAAAACCCCGTAAAACGGGGTTTTTAAGTACTTTTTATAGATAAGTCTTTTCCAGCTGTTCAAATTCGCCGTCTGAAATGGCAAAGCACCTCTTAATGACTTCATTTGAAGCTTCAGTAAATTCTCCTGAGCCAAACTGCCGCCCTGCAGCCACAAGAGTAGAAGCTTCAAGGCTTCCAAACGCTCTTGTAAGCTCAAAATAAGGAGCCGGCAAATTATATGGGTCCGAAACCGGGTATTGACCGCTGGCATCCTGTAGTGCCTTTAAGAAGCGCTGGCGCCTCTCGTAGATATTGAAATCGCTTTCAATATCTACCCAGCCTTTTGCGCTCTCCAAGTTTACCGGAGAAAAAGGCCAAACTTTGACAATATCTGCAGGTTCCCCTGCTAATTCGCCTGACATGAATACCTTCATAAAACCGCGGGAAACAAGCATGCTTTGTATCTGGCTTGTGCCCTCATAAATTGCGGTAATAAAGGAATCCTTCAAGACCCTGCCTATCGGATATTCCAAAATATACCCGTTACCTCCGAATATCTGAAGGCCTGTCATAGCGGTAAGGCGAACATACTCGCCGGCTACAAGTTTTGCAAGCGAAGCTTGCATTTCATAGGGGCGTGTATCACCTTCGGGAAATGTATCCTTAAGCGTTGAAGATTGGAGCGTCAAAGCCCATGACATGCGATTGCGCGCTTCCATATCAAGAAGCATTGCCTTGACACCGTGCTTATCAATTATCTCACTTCCAAATTGGACTCTTTCATTGGCATATTCAAACGCAAGATCATAAGCTGACTCGCCAATACCTGTTGCCTGTCCTGATATCACAGTAGCGCGGGAACCTACCAAAGTAGGCAGGTTTGCCCGCTTATAGCCATCGTGTAACGGCCCTACATAAGCGAATGCCTCAGCCTCTGTGAACACCATTTCGGTGGTTGGAGAATGGGTTAAGCCAAGCTTATGCTCGTTCTTGGAACTATCAAGCTGTTTGGTTTTACCATCGCTTGCAAAATTCTTACGAGCTTCATCACAATCAACGACGAACAAGGTCATTCCCATAGAGTCGTTTGCTTTGTGCATTTCCTTATCAGATATAGCAAGTACTAACGCGTAATTCGCGTCCCAACCGCCTGTGATAAAACGCTTGGTTCCAGTTATGCGCCAAATTCCATCCTTACCCTGTACTGCCTTAGTCTTTATGCCTGCAACATGACTGCCGGCTTCAGATTCGGTCTGGGCAAATACGCCATCCTTTTTGCCTGAAACAAGCTCGGGTGCTAACTGCTGTTTAAGCTCTTCTGAGCCATGCGCGAACAAAGGCGCTTTGAAAAGCGAGTTGCCCGCTCCTACGGAAAGGCCGAGGTCAGCAGCTCCCGGAACTCGACAAACCTTACGCGTAAAGGATGTCGCCATACGAGAAGTTATTTTCTCTCCACCATATTCATCAGGGATACAGTGCTTATGCGTGCTAAATTTCTGGAAAATTTCTATAGACCTGTTGTATATATCTTCGCTAAATTCCTCATACTTAAGCGCATCATTTGCCAGAGGCTTTAAGTCCCTTTCGCAAAAATCATCAATAGCGGCATCAAATTCAGGCTCAAATTCACGAGCATCAAAAAGCTTTTTCTCTGTTAAAACTTTGCTGTCTCCAGCCATTTTAAACCTCCTTTGTTAAAGTGCTAAGTTCTGACTCTTTAATACCATTAAAGAGTCAGGTTTACAATGATTTTCATCTATTTCCTGTGCTTTTTATTCATGCTATACTTTTGGTAGTACTTGGTATCAAAGGAGACCAAAATGAAGCTCAAAAACGAGCCTTATCGTTGCGGAGAATGCAAACTTACACATAGAGTGCTTTTGCGGGATGAAAACGGCAGTCATCTAAAAGACAGTCTGGGAAATTATATTTATGATACATTTACATCTGATTCCGTAGATGAAGTGCTGGAGCACATGTTAAGCGAACATTGGGATGAAAAAAAAGATATTCAACAATGCCTTGATTGTCTTTATTTTTATAGCTATGATAATTTGCCTTGCGGATGGGACAGCGCCGGAGGTCTTATGGTTTGGTGCTACGACTGCACTCAGCGTCGCTGTTTAAGGTATGGCATCTTACGCAATTCTCTTTCTTCACTTTTGAAGGAGGACAATATTAAGCTTATGAGAAAAAGTAAACTAATTAAAGAAATAAAGGAGCTTCTGGATTCCTAAAACAAAAATGCCCGATAATCGGGCATTTTCAATGTTCAAAATATAGAAACAAATGTAATATCAGGGCTTGGGGAGTCGTATCTTTCGGGAACGCGGTTCGGCAGATATACCTTGTTCTCTCCGGGCAGTATATCTTCTGTAAAATAATCGCAAAAAAAATCTTCTTCCGTACCTTTATTATCCTCTTCCATGAGCCACTGCTCTACGGCGTTGAGGCGTTTGATCGCATCTATGTCGTGCAACTCAGGCTTTGGGAGTACCAACTCTCTCTTTAGAAGCAAGTATAAAGAGCTGTTATCCGCGGAGAGCTCCGCGAGAATAAAACATTCATTATACAGGCCGGAGTTTTTACCTTTCGCGCTTTCGGCTATTTTCTCCATTATACGCAATTCGTTCAGTACGATATTTTTTGAATCTTCCGTTTCATTAGCCATATTTTCCGTCAAAACTATATCGTCCACTACAGTTTCAAACAAAAGCTTACTTCCGAGGGGTAAAAGAACTTTTATAGGCTCAAGAGAACTATGAACTATATCAAAATATTCATCTGTTATCATCTGGACCTCCTTTTGTTGCCTTATTTTTTGCAATAACGTATATCCATCTTTTCGGTGGGTCAAAGTACGCTAAAACATCCTTAAACCCTGCCCGCCTAACCAGCAAGGCAAGTTCTGATATTCTCCAATATTGAAAAAACCTGGGAGCATTTAATTTATCCCTGCTCCACTCGCTCCCCTCGCCATGTTTCACAGTAAAAGCAAGAACTCCATTTTTATCCAAAGAATTGCATGCCTTGCTAAGCGCACAGGACAGATCTTTGGGCTTGAAATGCAAAAAAACAGCATTTGCAAACACCATATCAAACTCCCGGGGAATAACGTCTTTTAAAACGTTCAAAACCATAGCATCATAACCTTCGTTCTGCAGATAATGCACGAAACTAAGAGATGCATCGGTCCTCAGTACACTATGACCTAATTCTTCAAGATATTTTGCGTCGCGCCCGAAGCCCGAACCTATCTCCAATATGCTTGCTTTTTCAGGAAGCGAACCTAAAGCATCGTTTATCCATTTTTTCAACTCAGGGCTAACATCTTGGGGCGTTCCCGTGATATATTCATCCAAGTTTTCCTCATAGCTTCTTAAGGTTTTTTTGTTGTATGAATCCATTGGGAGGTCTACCTCCTTTCAAGGTTATAAAAGGGCTAAAAATAAAGTACCACTAAAAATTCTCTTTAGCAACTACGGGAAACCTAGGTTTCCCCGCTTACCCCCGCCAAAGGACGGGCAGGCACCTCTGGCAGGACCCCTTCCCGCCGGTTCAAATCCGGTCTTTATCAATAAAAAATATCCAGTTTTTCTGGATATTTTTTACTTTGGCGGACCCGACCGGATTTGAACCGGCGATCTCCTCCGTGACAGGGAGGCGTGTTAACCGGGCTACACCACGGGTCCACAAACTATTTTTATATATCCCCAGCTATGTGCCGGCGGGTGGAATTGAACCACCGACCTGAACTTTATGAGGGTTCCGCTCTAACCACTGAGCTACGCCGGCATGCGCTACAGCACTTCGCTCATTGTTGCGGGTGCAGGAATCGAACCCGCCGCGAGAGGGTTATGAGCCCTCTGTGCCCACCAGAGCACCTCCCCGCTACAATAATATACCAATAAAAAACATAAAAAGCAAGTTATTCAAAAATTTTGAATTCCTTCAGAATATCTTTATATATATTTATAGTTCTCTCCGCAGCTTCACGGGATAACGGATAAGAAGGGTCGTGCGCTATGAAGTTTCGCACCTTATGCACGCGCCAGGCATCATCCAGGCGCGGAAATTGTTCGGGCTTTATCTGCCTCATACGCTCCCCCATTACATTTCCTTTGTAACCCAGCGCTTTTATAACTTCGTCTAAAATACTGTCTGCCTCTAAAATTGCCAGCTTCCACTCCGCTTCCTGTTCAGAAGATATTCTTTCCTCTACCCGTTTCCACTGGGATACAAGCTTGCCTTTTGGAACAGGGCTTTCGTGCCAGGCATCACGCAACTGCGAGACCTTAGCTGTTATTATTCCTGTTTTTCTCAAAAGATGTATCCAGTACCAAAACAAAAAAGCAGATAATAAAAAACTAAAAAGCTGAACTATCAGAAAAAAGCGGGAATAAAGAATGCCGTTAATGGCCGATATCGGGTCCTCAGCGATATTTGATGGGAGGTTATTAAATATTTGTTGTAAAATTTCCATAATTTTTAGCTAACTTCTTTCTCATAAAGCCCTGCTATGTCTAAAAGTTCGTAATCTTTTTTATGAGGCGACATCAGCTGTAAACCCACAGGCAAATCTTTTCCGTCTTCAGAAACTGTCCCCACGGGTATAGATATCGCGGGCAAACCAACCAGATTAGCGCTTACCGTGTAGACATCAGAAAGATACATGGAAATAGGATTGTCTGTTTTTTCTCCAAATTTAAAAGGAAGTCCGGGGGTTGTTGGGGAAACTATAACATCTACCTCCTTAAAAGCTTCCGCAAAATCTTCTGCTATCATACTTCTTACTTTTTGCGCCTTCAAGTAGTAGGCGTCATAGTATCCGGATGAAAGGGTGTGTGTGCCAAGCATTATCCTTCTTTTTGTCTCTTTGCCAAGCCCCGCTCCTCTTACCTCAATATATCCATCAAGCAAGTCTCCGGTAAAATCTTCGGCAATATGTTTTCCGTATCTTATGCCGTCGTATCGCGCCAAGTTACTTGATACCTCAGATGGCATAATAATGTAGTAAACCGCAAGCCCATATGAAGCGCGGGGAAGACTTATTTCTTTAACCTCAGCTCCCAAGCTTTTGTACACATCAAGGGCCTCCATTGTTTTATTTTTTATTCGCTCATCCAATCCCTCTCCAAGAAATTCCTTAACTATGCCAATTTTCAGATTTTTCGGATTTTTTATATTTCCTTGCTCTTCTATTTCCAAGGATGTAGCATCCATCTTATCGCGCCCCAAAAGATACGGAAAAACTATCTTAGCATCTTCCACTGTGCGAGTGAGTGGTCCTATCTGGTCTAAAGAAGATGCCATAGCTATAAGCCCATGGCGAGATACCGCCCCGTAAGTGGGTTTAAAGCCCACAACACCGCAAAAAGCGGCAGGCTGCCTTATAGAGCCCCCTGTGTCTGAGCCCAGTGCCCATGGCGCAAGTCCCGCGGCAACAGCTGCCGCAGAACCTCCTGAAGACCCGCCGGGTACGCGCGCGGTATCCACCGGGTTTTTAGTTGGCCCGAAAGCTGAATTTTCTGTTGAAGAACCCATAGCAAACTCGTCCATATTTGTCTTGCCTAAAATTATAGAACCCTCACCTCTTAAATTTTTTACAACCGTAGATTCATAAGCGGCTGTATAATTTTCCAGCATGCGCGACCCGGCAGTTGCCGGAAGGTCTTTAGCAAGAATGTTATCCTTTACCGCGTAAGGAATACCAAAAAGCGGACTATCGCCACGCGCGGATAGTTTTTCATCAGCGCTCAAGGCCTCTTTTCGCGCCTCCTCATTTAAAGAAAGATAGCTTTTAATTTCCCCATCCGCCTCTTTTATACGCCCAAGATAATGCTCTACCAACTCGGCGCTTGATATCTCTTTTTCTTTTAATTTTTTTATTATCTCCTTAACTGTCATTATATAAATAACATTAATTGCGATCCTTAAATACGGATTTAACTTTCGCAAATCCATTGTGCTTAAAAGGCACGGCGCGCATCAAAACCTCCACCGCGCGCGCTCTTATATTCGTATTAGATTCTTCCTGAATATCGTCCCTTAAAACAGTCTGTAAATTAACGGCCTGTGTCATCGGTTCCACCGACGAGGTGTCAAGCTCATCTAACTGCCGGGCATATTCAAGCACAGACGAGAGTTCCTCGGCGTAATACTCAAGTTCTTTTTCTTCTATATTCAGCCGTGACAACTCTGCCACTTTTTTAACCTCGCCTTTTGTTAGTTTTTCCATAAATTATTTTATCAACGCTAAAAATTGGTCTTCGTTAATTATTTTCACCCCAAGCTCTTGTGCCTTTTTGCGCTTTGAACCCAGACCCTTGCCTGCGACCAGATAGTCTGTATTTGATGAGACAGAACTTGCAGAGCTCCCCCCTAAGCTTCTGACTGCTTTTTCGGCATCATCGCGGCTCATACTCTCCATTGAACCTGTAAATACAAAGGTAGTTCCCGCAAGTTTTTCTTCTATTTTTTTTAGCGGAGGTACCACTTTAACTCCTGCTGCGAGTAAGCTTTCTACAAACCTGATATTTTCTTTTTTAGAAAACCACTCATGTATAGCCCCGGCTACCTTTTCACCTATGCCGTCTATGCGCATAAGTTCATCCAAAGAAGATTCTTTTAACTTCTTTATACTACCAAAATACTGAGCTAAATCAATCGCAGTCTCCTCTCCAACGTGTCTTATATTTAACGCTGTTATAAATCTAAATAAAGGAATTTTTTTACTTTTTTCTATAGAATCAACAAGATTTCGCGCGGATTTTTCAGAAAACCTTTCCAAAGGAAGGAGGTCTTCCTCCTCTATCTTAAATATATCTATAGGTCCTGCTATCACCCCCTCTTCCAGTAACTGATTTACTATTTTAGGCCCCATGCCGTCAATATCAAAGGCGGCCCTGGAAACAAAATAGTTTAAGTACTCCTGTTTTCTGCTTTCACATTTATCATTTGGGCAGTGAAGTATTACCTCACCCATATTTTTTACAAGGCCTGTTCCGCACTTGGGGCATTTTGTGGGCAACTTAATTTTCTTTGCGTTAAAGGGGCGCATCTCGCGCAAAACTTCCACAACTTTAGGAATTACATCGCCCGCGCGTTCAATTATTACAGTATCGCCTATTCGCGCATCCAGGCGCTCAATTTCTTCAAAGTTATGCAATGTCGCGCGGCTTATCGTAACCCCGCCAACCTTAACAGGTTTTAGAACAGCAAGCGGGGTTATGGCGCCTGTCCTGCCAATATGCATCTTTACATCCTCCAAAACAGTAGTTGCCTGCTTAGGTGTAAATTTAAACGCGCGTATTCCACGCGGACTTTTTCCCGCAACACCAAGTTCTTCAAAGAGAGAGTTGTCATTAACCGATATAACAACACCGTCTATCTGGTAAGGAATGTTTTCTCTAATCTTTTCTGTGTTTTGCCAATAGGCGTAAACCTCGTCAATATTGGCACACTTCCCGGATGTAGAATCTGTCTTAAAACCTATTGCATTAAGTACTTCGTGTTCCTGAGAGTGGTATTTAAAATTTCCACTTCCCACAATGTCGTACGCTAAAAACGAAAGAGGGCGCGAAGAGGCAAGTCCCGGGTCAAGCTGACGAACACTTCCCGCCGCGAGATTGCGCGGATTGGCAAAAAGTTCTTCTCCCTTATTTTTCCTCTCCTTGTTAAAATCCTCAAAATCTTTTTTTGCTATATAAATTTCTCCTCTAACCTCCACCTCTTCACTTAAAATTATCTCATTGGCTGTTTTTTGCAGTTCTTTATTATTAAGAGTGGAGTGAGTATGTAAGCGCAAGGGTATGCTTTCTATTGTCCTGGCATTACTTGTTATGTCTTCCCCTACTCTGCCGTTTCCCCGTGTTGCGGCCTGGTAAAGCACTCCTTTTTTATATTTTAAAGAAAGAGCAAGCCCGTCCGCCTTAACCTCGCAAAAATAAGATATGTTTCTTTTACCCGCAATCCTTTGCAGGTATGCCTCCCAGAAGTCCAGCTCTTCCCTGTTGAATATGTCATCTATAGACAACATCGGGTGTTCATGTTCAACCTTTTTAAAACCGGGGAGCGCGGCGCCACTAACGCGCTGTGAGGGAGAGTCCGCAGTAATAAGGCCGGGGAATTTATCTTCCAAGTCTTTAAGTTCATGTTTTAAGGAATCCAGGGCTTCATCAGATATCTCCTGATTATCCTCCACATGATACAAGTACCGGTGATAGTTTATCACCTCCTTTAATTTGGCTATTCGTTTTTCCGCTTCGTCTTTTGTAATTTTACCTGCCATACTTAATTAAAATGAAAGTTCAAAAGCACGACTTGTATCAGAGAAAGACCCTATTGAGCGAAGGCACTTAAACTTTCCCGCCGGACACCACAAAATATTCCCATCTAAAACAGTTACATTATAGGAAGCGTTGTTTACAAAAGGAGTTACACCGGCGTCCGATGAGGTTACAACGCAATCGCTTGTGGTGGTGCAAGGGTTCAGTCCTCCTGTTTTACGAAGCTTGTAGAGACCCCTTTCAATTCCGGCATCCGCGGCATATATATCTATAACAGAGTTACCAATATCCCTTGCCGTTCTCAACTGTCCCAGTGTTAATGTTGTAAGACCCATACCTATTGCCATAATAACGCTAAGCATCATTAGCGACATGTAAAGCGCAACACCGTCTTCTTTTTTTATAATGTTTTTCATGTTTTAATTCTTTGCCGAACCTTTAGCTGTCCGTTATTCTTGTAGAAACCGTAGTTTGCATTATCAGCACCATGTTCTGTGGATCAGCGGATGTTTGGGGCACACCAATTGCTTCAATGGAAATGGTTGCTCTGGGATGAGCTCCGTCCCCCGATGATTCACCGTCAATAACTATATCAAAACGATCTATTTGAACCAAATCGCTTATTATTAAATCAATATAATTCCTAAGACCTGGCAAGGGGGTGGCGTCAGAAGTATACTGCAACACAGTTCCCTGTATTCTAAACTCAACACAGTCGCCGTCAGTATTTACAAATTTTATAGTACTTGAATCGGGTGTACCGAAAGTGTCTCCAACCGGAATACAAGCACTGTTATCTGAACGCACAGCGGTGCGCATCTGCCTGCTCATAAACTCCACAGCAAAGTTTACATTTTCCGCTATGGTTTCTTCAAAAATAATTATTCTTTGCGCCTCTGTGGCATTCAAAAAAGCGCCTATGGACAGGGTCGATACTGTAATAAAAATGCTCATAGCAACCAGCATCTCTACTATGGAGTAACCGGCGGAGCTTGTTTTTGTCTTGTTTTTTAGTTTATTGCCAATCATATAATCTGTCTTCAACAGTTATGGAGCCGCCACCGGCTCCGCCCCAACTCACAACTGACTCAATCTGTATTAAAGGAGGATCGGGATCTACGGCGGGGTCATCCTCGGGATTAACTAAATATGTTATAAATATCCTTCTTTCAAAAGGTGTGGTGTCGGCACCCGCACTGTTGTGTACATAAAAACCTGAAGGATTGAGATAAAGCTTGTAACCATCTCCGCAGGGAGGAGATATTAAACCAGTTCCGTTATACTCAATACAGTAAGCGTTTATGGACTCTCCGAGTCCGGCATTATACGGATTGCCGTTTATCCAGTTTGTATCCCTAATATTTCTTACGACCTCTATGCCCTCCTGCGCCAGATATGCCGCTGTTACCCTGTTTCTTGTCATGTGAAGCCCTTGCAAGCTGCTGATTACCAATCCCGATGCCGACGTAACGGCAACAAGCAAAACGGCTATTGCAATAATTGCCTCAAGTAATGTAAAGCCCTCGTTCTTGTTCTTTTTTATATACTTAAGCATTATGGAATTACCATACGGGTAGCACCCGCCTTGTTAACGTATATTTGTATAACATTGCCCTCCTGTGTATTTTCCACCTCTATCATTACCTCGTCCTCGCTAAGAAGCAAAGGGCGAATCACAGCCAGGGCATTGGGGGGAAGAAATGTTATGTCCAACTGATTTATTGAACTATCTCCCTCTAAGGCGCTTATCCGCATAAAAGGCTCCAGTTGAATTGTTCTGTACAACTCCGGAAATGCCACTCCAAGGTCTGGAGACTCCACACACGAAGGAGCGGTTCCGCTGTCATCAAAGGTATTATTCTGATTACAGTCAGCGAATACAGTTATAAAATTATCCCCTGTCTCAAAGTGAATACCGTATCCCCCCTGGCTTACCGTGCCGTCATGTCTTTTTCCGCTTAAAGTATTATTAGCAGCCTGATTTACGCTTTGCAAAACCACCTGGGCAGAACGGCGTAACGCAAAATTCCTCTCTCCTGAGCGCGAACGGTAAAACACAATACTGCTAAGAATTGTAATCACGCTCATAGAGACGATAAGTTCTATCATTGTAAACCCCCGCTGTGAAGATTTTTTATTTAAATTTAGCATTAGTAAAAGAGATTAATATACCAGGATGAAAGAGATTCACTCCAAAAGAGCGCCATAAGTGTGCCTGCTACCAAAAACGGACCAAAAGGCACCCTGCTCTTCATTGTGCTCCGACCTAATACCATAAGACCCATACCTATTATAGCACCCATAAGAAAGGCTATAAACATGGCAGTTAAAACGGCGGGGTAACCCAAAAACAATCCCATGAAAAAAGCTAGTTTTACGTCGCCAAAACCCATGGCGCGCCCTTTTGACAAAAAGTGCATAAGGGCGAATGGAAGAACGGAAAGAACAGCAAGCGCGAGCCCGTTAAATACACTGCCTAAATCCAAAATGCCAAATTCCAAATACCAAATCCCTAGACCGAAGGCCGGGATGGCGGCCGAAAGCCTAGCCATAAAATCTAAATGCCAAATTCCAAAAAGCTCCGCAAACAGGACAACAAAAATTAAGGGCACCAAAATCTTATCCGGAATAAGGTAGTGCTTTAAGTCGTAAACAAAAATTACCAGTAATCCTCCTACTATAAACCACAAAAAAACAATTTCCGCTAACATTTCGAAGGACAATCCATTTGAAATTTGAAATTTGAAATTTGAAATTTGGAGAAATAACATAGCGGTCGATATCTCCACCAACGGATACTGTATGGATATCTTCTCTCCACATCCCCTGCACCTTCCTTTTTGCGCAATAAAACTAAAAACGGGCACAAGTTCATACCATGTTAAAACTCTACTACAGTCTATGCAGTGCGAACGCCCCTTAAGTACTGACTCTTCGGTATTTAAGCGATAAATAAGAGCATTTAAAAAACTCCCTACTATAAGCCCTAATCCCGCAATAAATAATATGAAAATCATACCCATATATCTATTCTACCACACAAAAAATCCCCCAGTCGGGGGATTTTTTGTGTGGTAGAATACGTGCTATTTTTAGCCTGTTAGACAGTAAACAGCTCCATCGCAATTGCAACCTTGAATAGTGCCATCCTTGTCAGGAGCAGCATTCAAAGCGTTGTGAGTGGCGTCCTCCAAAGTACCTCCTACTACATAAGTAGTAGCGGCACCAGCAATGCTGTCTGAGCCATATACATAGGTAGCTGTGGCAGTTGGGTCATTTACACCGTCTAGCCCAATAGCTACCATCACTGTATCCCACTCAGTTGCCAATGTTGTGCAAGCTGCAACACCACCGGCGGCGGGGTTATTAGGATAAACGCTATTGTCGTCATAATATATCTCCATCTGCAACTGCACCTGGCGAAGGTCACCAACTCGCTTTGTGTCACGAGCCTTTTGACGCGCGTCGTTAAGAGATACTAAAACAATAGTTGCTAAAATACCGATAATGGCGATAACAACTAACAGCTCAATAAGTGTAAAACCCTTTGATTTTTTTGTAAACATTTGCATATATGCTTTTTCTTTAGTTATTCTTCTAAGAATAAATCGGTTAACCGACCTTTTAAGTACGTTAAAATAAGCTTATAAAATTAGAACCAATACAACCATTATAACTCTTAAATCAAGGGCTATCAACCGAAGAAATCCACAGGTGCCATAAATAGTTAGCGAGTGTGGTTGCTTGCTTGCGCACACGAGCTTACATTTATGAGCACCGAGCACTCAATCTTAATTTTTTAAAAAATTAAGATTGAGTGCTCGGTAAGTAATCCTAAGCTCGCGCTTCGGCAAAATCTCACGCTCGCTAAGGATTACTTTAAAATGATGTGGTATTGTAAATCGGCAAAAGTACTCCCGCTATCAAAAAACCGACAGCGATACCTATTATTACAATCATTATGGGCTCTATAAGCGAAACGAGATTTTCCACTGTGTTGCTTATCTCTCTTTGATAAAATTTTGAAACATTTTCTAAAATATCACTTAGTTTTCCCGTACTTTCTCCCACCGATGTCATCTGAACCACCATG
This sequence comes from Candidatus Spechtbacterales bacterium, assembly GCA_040879145.1. NCBI lineage: Bacteria > Bacillati > Minisyncoccota > Minisyncoccia > Candidatus Spechtbacterales > Candidatus Spechtbacterales bacterium. The sequence continues at coordinate 25,298 of JBBDKX010000021.1, forward strand.
GAGTCTATTTCCGGGTGTACAGATAAGGCCTTAGCTATACTTTCTCCCTTGCTTACCTTTTCCTTCGCCTCTATAACTATCTCCTTGTAAACAACATTGTCTATAACGTTTGATGTAATCTCTAAAGCCCTGTTTACAGGTATGCCTCCCCTTACAAGCATTCCAAGGGAACTCGCGAAACGGAACATATATATGTTCTGAAATAATTTTCCAAAAACAGGCAGTTTTAGCTGTACCTTGCTCCAAAGCGTTTTGCCTGTAGGGGTTTTTGTAAACTTCCACAATCCAAACAATGAAGCTATTGTACCAACTATTAAAATGTGCCAGCTCTCTCTTACTATGTCAGATAAAAAGGCTATTCCTCTTGTAAGCACGGGGAGTTCCGCGTCTATATTACCCAAAGCGCCTAAAAGACTGGGTATAACAAAAGCGAGCATTAGTATACCTATAAGAAAGAAGACACCTACAATAAATGCCGGATATGTCATGGCGCCCTTAATCTTAGACATTATATAATAATCGCGCTCTGTATATTCGGCCAAATAAACTAAAACCTGGTCTAATGTTCCTGACTCCTCTCCCGCCCTTACCATCTGTATATAAAAATTTGAAAAAACATCCGGACTTTGTTCAAGCGCCTGGGAAAAGGGCATTCCTCCGTCCACATTAGATGCCGTATCCATAATTGTATCTTTCAATTTTAGGTTTTCCGCCTGGTTTGCGAGAGTGCGCAAAGAAACAACCAGGGGCACCGATGCCTGAAAAAGCGTGGAAAGCTGGCGTGAAAAAACAGATATCTCTTTCTTGTTAACGCGCTCAAACAGCTTAATGCGACGTGAAAAAATAAGGGCTTCATCTACAGACTCCAGTTTTATTACAATAAGGCTGTTTCTCTGGAGTATTTCTAAAGCAGCGTCTTTGCTGACGGCATCTACTCGTCCTGTCTGTGTTTCCCCCTCAGGAGTTCTGGATTCATATTCAAATAAAGGCATGGGTTTTGTTCCTACCTGCGTCGCATTCTGCAACGCGGCAGGCAGGCCTGCCTGCCGGCAGGCAGGCGCTAACGCTCATAATTAGGAATTAAGAATTAGGAATTAAGAATTAGGAGTTAGTCTAACACCTAAAAGCTAAAACCTGATACCTGCTCGCTTTGCGAGTTTTACTTACTTGTTAGCATTTTAAGCTCCGTTGGGTTAAGGGAGTAATCTTCGGCAACTTCCATCGCTATCTCTCCCTGCTTTACCATATTAGCAAGGTAGCGGTTCATTGATATCATGCCCTGGTCGGCGCTTGTTTCTATAACAAGCGCCAGTTCATGCACTTTGTTTTCTCTTATGAGGTTTCTTACCGCTGAATTAACAAGAAGTAGTTCTATTCCCGGTACGCGCCCCCCGTCTATTTTTGGCAACAAACGCTGGGAGACAACCCCCACTAAGGTAAGTGCTAACTGCGCCCTTATCTGCGACTGTTGTTCAGGTGGGAAACTATCTATTATACGGTCTATCGTTTGTGATGCGGAGTTGGTATGCAGGGTTCCAAATATAAGATGCCCCGTTTCAGCCGCTGTAATAGCAGTAGATATTGTCTCAGGATCGCGCATTTCACCAAGCATTATTACATCGGGATCCTGGCGGAACGAATCACGTAAAGCAGCCCGAAAACTGGGTGTATCTCTTCCGACTTCTCTCTGGTCAATAATGGACCTGTTTTGTGTGAATATGTATTCTATGGGATCCTCAACAGTTATGATGTGTTCAGTCCTGGTATTGTTTATCTCATCCATAATAGCGGCTAATGTTGTACTTTTTCCGTGTCCCGCGGGTCCCGTAAGCAGAACGAGTCCTTGTTGGTATTTAGAAAACTTGTGTAAAATGTCCGGCAAACCCAGCTCATCCAGTGTGCGTATTTTAGCAGGTATAAAACGAAGAGCTATGGATATAGTGTTGAACTGATAATAAATATTTATCCTAAATCGCGCTATATTTTTATACGCGTAGGAGAGGTCAACCGCCCTGTTTCTTTCAAGTGCCTTTTTTTGATCCTCGTTAAGCAAAACCTCCATAAAACCCTCAGTATCTTCCGGGGTTAAAATCTTACTCTTTTTTACAGGCACTAATCCTCCGTCTATGCGCAACGTAGGAATACGTCCCGCCGAAAGGTGGAGATCAGAAGCGCTTTGTTTTGCTACTGTCTCTAATAGTTCAAATAGTTGTTGTTCGTAAGCTGCCATAATATTTATTCGCTTCGCTCACAAAAAGTATAAAGTATACAGTATGAAGTATAAAGGGTACTTATAAAAATCTTTGCTCTATACTGTATACTGTATACTCTATACTTGAACGAGCGTAAAACGTGAGTTCTAAGCTCGCCTGTCTGCGTGCGTTCACCTGTCTGCCGTGCTTGCGGCACAGGTAGACGCACAGGCAGGCAAAGCGGGCTTATTTATTAATTACTTCTTCCACTTTTGCGACCACCTCGCTGGGAGTATATTGGCTTTTTATAAGATATCCCGCCGCTCCCAGCTCAATTGCCTTATTTGTATCCTCATCAGAACCCATATTGCTAAGAACAATCACGGGTATCCTTTTTAAAGATTCGTCTTTTTGCATTTGCTCCAGTATCTCAAGACCCGTCATTTTTGGAAGTATTATATCCAAAAGAGCGAGGTCGGGTTTTGACTCCTTGAGTTTTTGAAGGCCCTTTTCTCCGTCATCCGCCACCTCAACAACATAGCCCGACTCTTCAAATTTTGTAATATATATCTCGGACAAAAACGGATCGTCCTCAACTAATAGAATTTTTTTTGTCATAATTTTTTTGTCCCGATACCGCCCGAATCTTTGATTCGCTTGCGGTATCGTGGATCCTCGACGCTATCAAAATCTTTGATTTTGTTATAGCGTCGGGATTCGCTTCGTTCACAAAACAAGATTACACTGATAACAACTGATACCACTGATGATTTTTACATGCATCAGCATAATCAGCCATTATCTGTGATATCAAAGTGAGCTTTAGCGAGTTTATTCTTTACCTTATTGTACCATATTATTATATTTGCTCTTCAACCACGCGCAACACATCTTCCAAAGCAACAACTCCCAGCAACGATTTAATTATGCCGTCTTGTCGCATTGTTATCATACCTTGTCGCAACGACTCCTTTTCAATAGAAAGCGAGTTTGCATCATCTTCAAGAATTATATACTTTAACTCATCGGTCATTTGGAGCATTTCATAAATTCCAACCCTACCTTTTGTTTTTTTATTGTTGCATTTTGGACAACCCTTTGACTGCCACAATTTATACGGTCTCTGTATATTGAAATCCTGCATAACCTCCCTGGACAGGTTAGCAAGGCCTTTATCTATCATTTCAACTATTTTAGGGGTCGGCTGTACTTCGTACTTGCAGTAATTACAGAGCCTGCCCACAAGACGCTGCGCGATAGCAAGGTTTACGGCATTAGGTATAAGAAAGGGTTCTACTCCCAAGTCAACCATGCGAGGTATTACTCCCAAAGAGTCGTTTGTGTGTATGGTTGATAAAACAAGGTGTCCTGTAAGAGCGGCTTGTACCGCAAGACCTGCGGTTTCTCCATCACGTATCTCACCCACCATTATAATATCCGGGTCCTGCCTCAAAATAGAGCGTAATCCGGATGCAAAAGTATAATCTATCTCGGGTCTTATCTGTGACTGGCTTACACCCTCCAAAAAGTATTCCACAGGATCCTCCAAACTAACTATATTTACGCTTTCCTTGTTTACCTTACGCATGGCCGCGTATAGTGTTGTTGTCTTACCCGAACCCGTAGGACCGGATACCAAAATCATGCCAAACGGCTGTTCAAGTGCCCAGTTCATTCTGCGCCTGTTTTCCCCCACCAATCCAAGATCTTCAAATTCCAAAACAGCAGTAGATGGATCCAATACACGCATAACCACCTTTTCACCCATACTTGTTGGAAAAGTAGAAACACGAAAATCTATCTGCCTACCGTTAACCTTAGTGCTGAACCTTCCATCTTGAGGAATACGCGACTCGTCAAGGCGCAGATTTGATAATATTTTTATTCTCGCAACTATTGAATTATGTATGGCAGACGGCAAAATCAAGCTCGGATAAAGAATACCATCAACACGAAAACGAACTTTAGTCTCGGTATTCATCGCTTCTATATGAATATCGGAGGCATTACCCTCTATGGCGTGCTTTAAAATAACGGCAACTATCTTTGTGACGGGACTCTCTTTTATTTCCATCATTCTTTCCTTTATATCTGTTCCAACCTCCTTCTTTTCATCCAAGCTTTTTTCTATCTCATCCAAAGCGCTTTTTACCTCCACTTTTAATCCCGAGTAAAGCGTTGCTATTTTTTTAAAATCACTTTCGCTAATTGCCACTATAGACGGCTGCAAATCACTTCTTAGCAGTATAAACCTCAACGCCTGTTGGCTTTTTATGTTTGTAGGATCCACCATACCCACAGCAAGAACCTCTCCTTTCTTCTCCAATGGAACCATATGATACTGCTCTGCCGCTTCCTGTGGTACAAGGCGAAGTATCTCTTTTGCCGGAGGGTTAGACTCATCATAGTTCCACGCCGGAACCTCGCCGAGCTTTGCCCTTACCTGTAATATATCTTCCTCTGACACCTTTATTTTGCGAATAAGATACTCCTCAAAACTCAGGGGCGAAGTTCCTGATTTTTCTTTTACTTCATTGAATTGAGCCTCACTGATAATTTTTTTATCAGTGAGTGTCTTCAATATTTTTTCCTCAAATGGTGTCATCTATAAATGGTATTTATTACTCGCTTAAAATTTCTTCTTCCTCTTGAGCTTCAGGTTCTACATTAATTATTTCCTGATCTACAAATTCTGCAGGGTCAAAAGGAGAAAATGGGTTCTCTCTTCCCCATTGAGCAGGGGCTTTAATGGGTTCATAGGGTGTAAACTTCCCTAAAATGTCGCTGCCGAAAAAACCTTCAGGCAAAATAACTTCGTTCTTTATATTCTGAATTTGTCTTCTCAAAAGCTCGGAGGAGGCCTCTGAGCCTTCAAATCTTTCAGCCCCTTCTCCGCTTGCCTGTGTAGTTATAAGTAAAACAACTCCGCCTAACAAGACGGCGCCAAATATTAGCGGTATAAATTTCTTAACTTTCTTTTGGCTTTGTAATATAGATATTCCTGCCATAATTTTAGTTACCCGTCTCTGTAAAATATACATTACCCAGTATCTCAACGGAAAGAAGTCCGGGATTTTCAGCTTCCTCATCATTAGAATTTATGATTACGCGCTCAACATCAAATATTCTTAAACTATTTTCCGCGCGCAAGATAAAGGCCTTTACTGAAGAATAACTGCCTTCAGCTATAACGGTAACAGATATTTTTCGCAATATCTCACCCTCTGCCACGGGGGAATTTCCAGTTCTTATATCTTCAACCGAAAGTCCATTTTCCCTTGCAATTCTATCCAAAACAACAACCGCGTTAATCTCGTCTTTAAAGGATGGCGCCGCAAGCTCTATTAACTCCCGCTCATTAGGGCCCAGTGATGAAAAAAACGAAGCAGCCCGGTGAACTTCCGCGCGCGTTTCTTCTAAAAAGGCGACGTCCTCTCTTTCAAGTTCAATAGCTTTTTTTGCCGCATCAATACCCTGCAAAGAGGGCCACACAAAAAACCACGCAAATACAAGCGACACTACTATGGAAACAAAAAAGACTGTTGATCTTGTGTTAGTCATTTTATTTTAAGTAATCTTCTTTAATATCAAAGTCTACACTGAATACAACAATTCCGTCCTCGTCCCTACTAAAAGAGGTGAGTTGAACATCTTTAAACATAATAGATTCATCTTTCCATATAACAAACTGCTCTCCCAGAGATTCAAAATCAGGAGCATTCCCCGAAACAGATAACACACTGTCCGAAACAGAAAGCTCCATGCTTGTTATAAATATTTGAGAATGAATACTGCCCTCTACTGGCCGGAAAACTTTTGAACTAACAACGTGGTTGCTTATAACATTTTCAAGGGCTCGAGCCCTTGAAACAAGAGAGCCAAATTCCGGTGTTTGAGCTCTTTTTATCTCATTCTCCAAGCTTGTTTTTTGAGCCTGTAAAGAGTCATACTCAGATATTAGACCATTAAACCAAATAGATGTTCCTATATATATGCCTATTACTATTCCCAAAACAACAAGCGCGGGGAAAAAGTCTGCCATATATGACTTTACACCCAGCAGCACGCCAGCTATTTTCCCTTTATTCTTTTTATTTGGAATTAATGAAATTGACATAATCGCGGTTATCTTAGCGCAAGTCCTATTGCAACAGCATATTCGGGAGAATTAACACCCAAAGTGTGCTCCAATTCAGGAGGAATAATTATTTTTTTAAAAGGGTCGCCAACCTCTACATCAACACCTAAAGAACTCTTAAGATATTCAGTTAATCCGGGCATTCTCGCCTCTCCTCCGGTTAGTATTACGCGAACAACCTTTCTTCCGCCTTCTCTCACATAATCCTCAAACATCTGTTCTACCTCAAGTATTATCTTATCCATTGAGGGTTTTAACAGTTCGGATACTTCTCCGGCAGACTCCTGCACACCGTTTCTGCGCTTAAGCTCTTCTGCCCGAATGGGATCTATTGCCATGCCACGCGCGAGAACCTGTACAAACTTGGAAGAGCCAGTATCTATATTGTGATGCATTACAACCAGCCCTCCATCTACAACACTCACGTCTGTTGCCCTCGCGCCTATATCTAAAATTGCAACAGGATCAGGGGAAGAGTCTACAAGTGCGCGCGCGCTGCTAAATGTTTCCAACTCTACATTAACAAGCTCTATTCCAACCATTTCAGCCATCCTGTTATACTTCTCTACTATCTCATTTGGCACCGCCACAGTCAGAACCTTTATTTTTTTGGCGTTTGAAAGATGATCTACTTTAATCCAGTCAAATTGCACCTCCCCCATTGGGAGAGGAATATACTTTCTCGCTTCAAATCGGACTGCATTTTCAAGATCTTCATCGGCCATAGCGGGTAAATCTATTAGTGTAGAAAAGCTGGAAAACACAGGTAGTGATATTGAGGCCTCTTTTCCTCTAAACTTGGCGCTATCAAAAAGCCTATTAATAATAGTGGCTACCTGCGAATCTAAAATATTATAAGAACCGGCGTGAGCCGTTATATAGTTAGCTTTTGAAAAAAATTGGGCGTAATTAATCAAATAAACATCATTGCCTTTTTGCAATAACTCAACCATCTTTAAAGAAGATGTTCCTATGTCAATGCCGAGTTTATATTTATAAGATTTTTTACTAAGCGGATTCCATATCATATTGGAGTATGTTTTTATTTACTTTTCCGTCTCTATCCTCTATTATAACAGTAATATAAAGTAAGAGCTATTGCTATTATCCACACTTAAATAAGCTAAATGTTAGTATTTTGAACTCGTGCACACGATTGGATGCGCTTACAAGCAAGTACCTGCAAGATAAAGACGTATCATACATATGAAAAATATACCCACAAACTTAGAAAAACACCTGACAAAAAGAGCAAAAAATGCCTTGCGAAAATCTTTTAAGTTAGCCGCGCAATATCCCGATAAAACATCAAAAAACAAAGCAACACCAGCCCATCTTTTGTATGCCCTGGCGAAAGAGGAGGGTTCTATATCAAAAAACATACTTGAAGCTAATGACGTCAAAGCTACACGAATACTGACGGGGTTGAAAAAAATATCAGCTAAAAGCAGTTCAACAAACACAACGCCTGTAAGCGAGCTATCTCTTGATTATAAAAAGACCTTAAAAAAAGCGGCTAACTACGCTATGAACCAAGGGCACTATTTTATAGGCACCGAACACCTGCTATATGGAACCCTTAACAAATCGCAGGGTGTTGAAGGATTTACACAACAAAAAATGAAAAAAGTAAAAGAGCATCTTGATGATATGATGGCAAGTTATCTTTCTCTTGAAACAGGGCTAAACCCAAACATGCAAAAACTTAGTTCTCTTGTAAGCGAGCATGCAGACCATTCTCTTGAAGATGGCGAGTTGGAAGATGTTATTTTTTCAGATGTAAAGACAAAAACATCAAAAACCCCTGTGCTGGAATCTTTTTGTGAAAATCTTTCCCAAAAAGCTGCAGATGGGAACTTAGACCCTTTAGTTGGAAGAGAAGCTGAACTAAACCGCCTGGTAAGAATACTTTCCAGAAAAACAAAGAATAATCCCTTACTTGTAGGTGACGCGGGAGTTGGAAAAACAGCGCTTGTGCAGGGTCTCGCGCAAAAAATAAGCGAGGGTTATGTTCCGGCAAATCTTATAAACAAAACTGTGTATTCGTTAAACCTAAGCTCTCTTGTGGCCGGAACTCTTTATCGCGGGGAATTTGAAGAGAGGGTGCGCGACCTTCTTGAAGAAGCGGAAAAATCAAGTGTAATTCTTTTTATAGATGAGATACACATACTTCCCGGCGCGGGCTCAGCGCAGGGGTCGCTTGACGCGGCCAACATACTCAAACCGGCTTTGGTCAACGGAGCGTTTCAGTGTATAGGCGCCACAACATATGATGAGTATAAAAAAACCATAGAAAAAGATACAGCCCTGGACAGGCGTTTTCAAAAAATATTTATTAAGGAGCAGACTCCTCAGGAGGCGATAAAAACCCTGGTGCACCTCAAGCCCTTCTATGAACAACATCACAACGTTGCTATATCCGACAAAATTATTAACATGTGCGTTGATCTGTCTGTAAAATATATCCCCTCAAGATTCCTTCCCGACAAGGCGCTTGATATTCTTGATGAGGCTTCTTCGCTTACACGAACAGAAAAGATGATAAAAAAAGAGCATAGAGATATAAAGATACTGCAGGCAGAAATAATAGACGTAATTATGGACAAAGAAGAGGCTCTTAGAAAAGAGCATTATCAAAAGGCCATGCAACTAAAAAACAAACAGGAAGCGCTTGAGCAAAAAATATACAAGATGCACAAAGACAACCACGACCGCAATGCTTCGCCAAAAGTAACAGAAAAAGCTGTCTACGAAGTAATATCAGAGATAGCGGGGGTTCCTCTTCGTCAACTAACAAAACAGGACTCAGATGCGCTCTCCTCTATTGAAGCTCAAATTGGAAAACACCTTTTCGGACAGGATGACGCAATCAAAAAAGTTGCAAAAGCAATCCGCAGAAATCGAACAGGGGTTACCCGCGGAAATCGCCCCATAGCTTCCATGCTGTTCATGGGACCGAGCGGAGTTGGAAAAACAGAACTTGCAAAAATAATTGCCCACTCGTTTTCGGGCACAAACCCTTCCAGCGAGGGGGCTCCGGGAGCACTTATAAAACTGGATATGTCAGAATATTCAGAAGCGCATACAATATCACGCCTCATAGGCGCGCCTCCCGGATACGTAGGTTATGAAGACGCGGGTCTTTTGACAGACAAGGTACGCAAGCATCCCTACTCAGTGGTGCTGTTTGATGAAATAGAAAAAGCACACCCAAAAATATTCAATGTACTCTTACAGATACTGGAAGAGGGAACTCTAACTGATTCACAGGGAAAAAGCGCGAGTTTTAAAAATACATTTATAATACTCACATCCAACGTGGGGGCAACTCTTTTCGGTAAAAATTCGGGGTTGGGATTTTCAGGAGCAGATTCCACAAATCGTGAAAAGAGCGCAATGGGAGCTCTTAAAGAGTTGATGAAACCGGAAATAATAAACCGGCTTGACGGCATAGTTGTATTCAATAATTTAGATTCCGCCACACTGGAGAAAATAGCAGAGGTACAAATTCACGAACTCAAAGAAAGACTTAGCGACACAATTGAAATTACTTTCTCCAGTGCTGTCGCAAAATGGCTGGCACACAATACAGACGCGCAAGAAAAAGGAGCGCGTGGAATAAGAAAAGCAGTAGAAACACATTTAGAAGAGCCTATTTCAGACATCCTACTAAAAGAGAAGGTAAAAAACATAAAAATAGAAGTAAGACAAAATAAGCTTGTTGTTAAAACAAACAATTGAGACATTTTTCCCAAGCCAATGTTACCATTGTAAAGCCCCCGGAAACTACCTTTGCGGGGACTGTTTTTGGGGGTTGGCCGTTATGTACGAACCGGCATGCCCCCACTGTGAGACACGCCTTCCTTTCGGAGAACTGCCAAAAGAATGCCGGCAGGAAGTAAAGCTGCACCGCGTTTTTACCAGCGGGCTTTATTCAGACGCAACACTTAATGGTTTGATAAAAGACCTCAAATACAAAGGCGCCTGGCGCCTTGCGGAACCTCTTGCCCGCTTTGCGTATTGGCAACTTGACCAAGGTGGCTACGCCGAAGTTATAAAAGAAAAGGTTGATATTATAATTCCCGTACCCCTTCATAAAAATAAATTAAAAAGACGCGGGTTTAACCACACTCAAAAGATTGCGGAACATTTATCTGAATTGCTCGATATTCCCTTAGAGATTGACGCTTTAGTTAAGTCAAAAAAAACCGATTCGCAAGTTGAAACCGGCTCAAGAGAAGAGCGTGAAAAAAACCTTGCCGGCGCGTTCGCTATCACCAATACACAGGTTCAACCTGTGTATAAAACACCCCACACAGGTTCAACCTGTGTATCTCCTATTTTTAATAAAACCGTGCTTTTAGTTGACGATGTTATTACCACAGGCTCTACACTGCGCGAATGCGCTCTTGCCTTACGCTTTCCATATAAATGCGCAAACGCGAAGCATAAAACATGCGAGCTTGGCAGTAGGTGTTATATGAAACAGTACGTGAGGGAGGTATGGGGGCTAACTGTAGCGAAGGACTAAATAAAAAGACACTGAATATTCAGCGTCTTTTTATTTAATCCTTACAATATTTATTCTGACTCTTTCATTTCATCAACTCCTCTATTCCTTTTATTAGCCCTTTCAACCTCCTGCACTTCAGCTGCAAACGGATTCAAGCCTGTTACTTCCTCAGCTGTCGGGCTATCTTCATAATGTGAATAGGCATTAGCGGAGCCGAATTTATCCTCTGCTGTTTTGCGCGCATCAGAGACCATTTCCGGAAGGATCTTTGCCAGTCCTTCTGCTTGTTCCGGGGTCAAGTCAAAATGTGTTCGCGTGCCTTCCATAACCTTTCCATCTTCACCGATCACTCCTAAACTCACATCTAAGTGACCGTGCTTGTTGACATCAACATTAACCCTGTAGCCGTCCCTGGTTATCAACCCTGTCCTTTCGTGGTGAGCGTGAATTTCCGGCTTTATCCATCCGTTTCCAAGTTTTTCTTTAATGCTTTTTATTTTCTTCTCCCCTTGATTATCAAATTTTTCTACAGACATATTTTTATAATTATTAAATTAATTATACTACCCTCATACTACCCCCCCCCTGCTGTTGATGTCAACATAAAAACACGGTTTTAACCGTGTTTTTATGTTTTAGTAAATGAGGTGAGATTCAATATTCTTATACATTAACCTCAAATCTCCAATCCATTGGAATTAATGTCAAATTAACCGGATGATTGAACCCGCTTTCTGTTTTCCACTTTGAAATTCCATCTCGAATATCGTTAAATAATCTGTCTCGGTCATCTGTCTTTGACGCACTCATGCGAACAAAGACCTCAATCGGGGCAACACCGACCTTAATGCGCGCGCTATTGGCGTATACAAATACATCTTTTATTTGTGTTGCTTCTGAAACTATTTTCTGAACCGCATTTGAAACCGCGATGATATCTTTGTCATCAAGCTTTGTGTCGTCATATTCAATGTGAATCATTGGCATAATTGTTTTGATTATTTTATTTTATAATTAGTCTGAATTAACACCACGCACAGGTTCAACCTGTGTACCTTCTATTTTTTATAAAACGTTGCGATAAAATATGGGTGAATTTTTTTAAGGCGAAGTTTAAATTGGTTCCCCTCCCTGCTTCCAAAACGATTTTCAAACAAAGCTATATATTCTTCTTCGTTAAACCAGCGTTCAATTTCATTTACTCCGTCTGAATCAAGTTTTTTAAATACCCAATCAACAATTCCACCAAACACTCCATAACGACTTTTAAGATTGAGGAATGCGGGCTCCATCACAACCACTCGTTCTTTTGCATTTGAATACACAAGATCAAATAATTCTTTGAGCTTTTTTTCAGGAATATGATGGACAACATCTACAAGTACTACTGTATCGCTTTTTTTATATGCACCTGGATCAAAAATATTCCCTTTCTCAACCTGCCTTCCTCTTTTTTGAGCATATATAATAAATTCTTCATTTAAATCAATTCCTGAGTAAACATTGGAGGAATCAATATACTTCTCCATCTGTCCGAAACCACACGCTACATCAAAAACACTAACATTCTTGCCCACCTCCTCGCTAAAAATTTTTAAAACAGATTTGCGATGAATTATCGGAATTAATATTTTATATATCCAAGGATACTTATATTGTAGCATCATGTTTTATTATTTAAACGCTTAATAATTGCAGCTTCTGATTTGAAAATTTCTTCATTAAAATTCATATCATTTGAAGAGTTCAAACATCTCAGTATCGGAGTCAATCTTTTTTGCTTTGTTATGAGCATCATCAACAGACAACTTTTTAGCAAAAAGATGATAGTAAAAATTCAAAACATAAAAAAGCGAAGCGTTGCCCATGGGATAATCTTTTGGCGCAATATAATTTTTTGCACCGGCATTGAGAAACGCATCAGCAAAGTCTTTTATTCCTGTTTTGCAACCAGTGCTAACAACAATCTGCCCGTCAAGTTTCAAAAATTCCGAAAGATTTACTCCAGTAAGAAACTTATCGTAGGGTTGTTGTTTCGCAATTTCTTCGCCAAGCTCGGGCAATACTATTCCCTCATCAACGCCATGACACATAAGCAGAATGTGTGGTGACAATTTTTGCTTGCCATTCAAAATATCGACCAAATCTTGAGATTTGCCGATAAAAAAAGTTCTTGTAACAACTTGCCACCATTCTGCAGAAGCTCTCGCTGCGAGAGCTTCCAAGTCGTTGTCGATAACAATAATATCCAAAAAGTTTTTGTTCATAAGATTAAAAAATTTCTTTTGCCATTACAAAATATGGTTCGAGCCGATTTGTTTTCGGGTTCTTTGGCAGAAGATTCTTTATGGAAATTACTAGGCTTTCAAATGCTTTACTATTGCATTACATTGAATCTCAAAATCATTGTCCATATTGAAAATTTGAAAATCATATTTTTTAGCTTCTTTCTCAAAGTAGCGAGAATAACCAACAACCATTTTTGCAATCAACTCATACGTACTTTCATCTTTTGTTTTTCGTATAACCCAGTCATTGGGCGTAGTTGACTTGTGAATATCTTGAATGAATTTCTGTTCGTCATATTTTATGAGGAAAACCGCCTTGACATGTTCTTTACCAAACTTTTTGAAAATACTATCCACGATCTCAGGAGTAACCTGATATCCCTCAACAATAAAATCGTCTTTATCAGTCAGATACGTTTCTGCCATCATGCTGATAGCATCATAAGTGGTTTTCCCTTGGGTGATGTAATTCTCGATAATCTGTTCCGCCGAGTGCTCCGAGTAAAACCCATCATTACTTTCTTCACGAAGGTAACTATGAGGAAACAATGTAGAGTGTTTTTCTTTTGGAGTGTACGCCCAAATTATATTTTGAAGCGTATCAGCTGAAATCCAAGGAATCCGAAACTCATTAGCCAGTTTTTTCGCTAACGTTGTTTTTCCACATTTCGGAGGACCGCCTATTAGATAAATCATATTTTCGAAAATGTTTTACTGAAGACCACCTCCTGCCAAGACACAACGCGCCGAGGCAACCTTATTTAGTTAGTCTGAATTTTTTGCTGCAATGACATCTATCTCCAATGTCGCTCCAAGCGGAAGCGATTGGACACCAACAGCTGTTCTTGCCGGAAGCGGATGTTCAAAGTAATTTCCGTAAACTTTATTTAGCGCAGATAGCTCCCTAAGATCTGTCAGGTATAAATGAACCCTGATGACATCCGCCAACGTTAGTTCTGCTTCTGCAAGTATCTTTTCAATACGGCGTACCGTAATCTCAAATTTTTCTTCAATTGAGTCGCCGATAATATTCCATTCGTCATCGGCATGAATTTGACCAGATATAAATACAAGGCCATTGACTTCAACAGCTCCCGACAACGGGGCTCCTGATTCTTCAGATGATTGATAAACCTGTTTCATGATTTTGTTTAAATCTTATTTTGGCGGTGTTTTTTGATTGATGTTCGAACTTTTTTTGAGGAAAACCCCCAATAAGGAAGCCAGCCCCGCCACGGCTCGGAAACCTCGCCACACCACAGAAAAATACTCTTTGCTCTTTTCATTTTGCGCGCGCCGGATTTCTTTTTCTTCTAATGAAAAGAGTATTTTTCTGCGGTGTTCTGCCCTCCAAGTATTCGGGCAGGTGGCGGGGCTGTCCTCAATTTGATTTCGTAAAGAAAAAGCGGAATTCCCCCCAAACCCCCCTTCCGCTTTTTCTTTTCTCAAACGGAACGGGAACGGAAGCAGTCGGGCAAAAATTCCTTCCCCCCAAACCCCTTCCTTTTTGCCCGCCTGCTTGGGCTTCGCCCACAAAACTTTTCGGCGGGACGGCGTTATTTTATCAAATTCCAATTATCGAGGAAATATCCCATTTCGTGATCTTTATTTCCGAGATACACTTTTTCGTCTCTAAATTTGATATTCACTCGATAGCGTTTTCCATGCCCGACTTCCAAAATGGCTTTTTCGTGGACTTTCTTTTCAACTTCATGAAATGGCAAAATCAAAAAATTGTTTTTCTTCTCGCCGTGCAAAACAAAAATATAGTAAATATTTCCGTTGCTGTGGCGTTCAAAAGACACTTTGCGAATATCAAAAACATAAGTATCAAAACTATTCAAATTTGAGGTTTTAACCTGTATGCCAAACAATTGATTTTCTTTGACCGCCACAATATCCATTCCCACATCTACGCTCATTATACTGGCGTTGAAACCACGAAAAAGCAACTCGCTACAAACTAAATACTCGCCAGCTTTTCCGGTAAATCCACCAGCAATAACAATTTTTTCTTCTTCCTCTTTTTCCGCTTCAATAATCTTTGGCGTTTCTTTGATTTCTTTTTTGTTTGGATTGAGCGCAAAAGTTCCGGGTGCGGTTTTGATAAAATCCGAGCCTTCAACTTTGGTTTTAATATCTACCGTGATTTGCGCGTTCATTGATGCTTCTGGTGTTGCGCCTTCTGTTTCCAAAATACCAGACTCCAAAGCCAACCGAGTGATTTCGGTATAATGCAAGGGCGTTTTTGCCTTTTTCAATATTTCAATTGCCGATTGTTTGAATGTGTTCATATTATTCTAAGGTTTTATCGTTATCAGAAAGCTCTGCAAATTTAGCTTCCATTGTGGGATTTCCGCGCGTTAGTCTTTTGATTGTTAAATCTTCAGCTTTATTATTGGCAAGGCGAAGATTATTTTCAGAAGACAAGAGAGCGTCTTTAGTTTTTTGAAGATGATCAATGGTTCTGTCTATTTCTTCAATAGCGGTTTTAAATTTGCGACTAGCAAGATCATAATTTTTGGCAAAACCTTCTTTAAACTTATTTATATTATCCTCAAAGTTTGTTATATCAACATTTTGGCTTTTAACTAAAGCGAGTTCAGCTTTATATTTCAGTGAGTTCATCGCCGCGTTGCGAAGCAAGGTAATAATTGGAATGAAAAATTGTGGACGAACAACATACATTTTGGGGTATTTATGAGCAACATCAACAATTCCGGTGTTGTATAGCTCATTTTCAGCTTCCAAAAGCGAAACAAGAACGGCATACTCGCATTTCTTTTCAGTACGATCTTTGTCTAGTTCTCGCAAAAAATCGTCGTTTCGTTTTTTTGTAGCAGTTTCATCTCCCTCATTCTTCATCTCAAACATGATTGAGATAATTTCATTGCCGGTTTCGTCGGTCTCTCGATAAACATAATCACCCTTACTTCCTGTTTTTGAATCGTTATCTTTTTCAAAATAAGCGTGTTGAAAAGCAGTCGCGCGAAGTTTGTTAAATTCGGTTTCGCAATGCTGTTCAAGTGTTTCCCCAACCATTTTGGTTGAGAGCTTGAGCTTCATATCTTTGCGAAGGGCGATCTCATCATCTTTCATCTTTATAATATCGTCTTTGGTTTTAAGATCGGCTAAATACTTTTCAAGCAATGATTTTTCCAGCAGTTGTTTTTCGGTTTCTTTGCTTTTTAGGTCATTAGCCAGATCATCACGCTCTTTTTCAATCTTTTTGACTGCTTCGGTAACACTGAGTTTTTTCTCTACCTCAGATTTATCAATCTTTGATTTCATTTCGGCGAGTTCAGCTTCCTTCTTCGCCAATTGTTCAGCAAGACTGCGATCCTTCTCGGCTCTTAACTCCACCAGTTCTTTATCTTTCTTCGCGAGTTCGTCTTGTAATGTATTTTTGAGATTGGATTCGGCTAATTTAACAGCACTTTCTTTTTCCTTTTCCGCAATATTTAATCGCTCACGCAATTCTTCTTCAAATTTATGATCACGAACCTGTTTGAGGATATCAGCAAAACCAGCCTCATCGACTTTGAAAACTTTTTTACAATTTGGACATATAATATCTTGCATATTGATTATTTTATTTTGTTATAACTTACCACCTGAAATATCAAAGAATCGCTCAAAGAAACTTGTTAGCTTATACAAAACACTTTCTCGTTTCTGTGTTCTTTCACCAGTTGGAGAAAATCGAGACACGGGCGGTAATACTTTTGATATCGCAGTACCAGTTGTTGCAACGCTTCCGTCTCGAAAAGCATTTTTTATAAATTTATAGGTTGCCTCTTTATCAAGATTTTCATTTTCAATAATTTTTTCCAATTCCTCAATCTTCTTTTCTTCTACAAATTTTTGCCAATCTTCATCAACAATTGAATGCACATCAAGAGAGGTAATAAATTGATTAATGAGATCCTTTTTATTTCGGAGTTCAACGCTAGAATCAATCGCTTTATTAATATCAACCAAAAGTTCTTTATTCTTTGTATGATCTTCGTGATATCTTTTTATAAGCCCTAAAATATAATCAATATTAATCTCGACTTGCTTAATAAGCTCCATTTCAAAGACTAGATCGTCATTAACATTTTCTTGTTCTCCATCAACACCTTTGCGAAATTCATTATACAAATCAATATACATGCTGTGATAATCCTGCACATCACGCTCGGTCAGAATTTCATTACCTGCGAATTCATCAAAAGTTGTCAGGATATTTCGCACACGCAAAACCGCTCCATATAATTTGATAAAATCTTTTTGGTTCTGTTCTCCAACAATACTTTCACCGACTGGAAATTTCTCTAAAAGTTCGTCTATTAAACTTTTGTAACCCCGGACTTGTTTTTCGCCGTCTTTATAGCCATTGTAATAATCGGCATAGGCTTTCAGCAGGACAATGCCACATGCTTCTTTGTCTCCAAAAAGTGCAATAGATTCGTTAGTTGCTTTTTCTAGGTTGCGAAAACAAACAATATTTCCAAAGGTTTTTACACTGTTTAAAATGCGGTTTGTTCTGGAAAATGCTTGTAACAATCCATGTAAACGAAGATTTTTATCAACCCATAAAGTATTAAGAGTTGTTGCGTCAAATCCGGTCAAAAACATGTTTACCACAATCAAAATATCTATTTCTCTTTTTTTAACTCTTTCGCTTACATCTTTATAATAATTTTGAAACTTATCTGACGAAGTATCATAGGAAGTTCCAAACATCTTGTTATAATCAACGATAGCTTTTTCCAGAAAATCTCGAGAGCTGACATCAAGTCCGCTCGTATCTTCAGAATTTTCATCAATCATTCCGTCCGCGTCTTCATCATTGACCCCAAAACTAAAAATCGTAGCTATTTTAAGTCGTTTGTCGCTTGGCTCGTCGGTTAGTTGCTTTTTAAATTCAAGATAATACTTTTTTGCCACATCAATAGACGAAACGGCAAAAATAGAATTAAATCCCGCCAGTCTGCGATCCTGAATTTTATAAAAACTATTTCGTTTTGTCTTTTGGTCAAAATGTTCTCGAATATATCGGACAATATTTTCCAGTCGCTCTGGGGCGCAAAGTATAGCCTCGCGATCAATATCTTTCACTTTTGCATCTTCAATATTTTCCGCTTCACGAACTGTAGAAACATAATCAACCTTAAACGGCAAAACATTTTTGTCAGCAATTGCATTGACGATTGTGTAAGTGTGCAATTTTTCTCCAAAAGCTTGTTCGGTAGTTTTGAAATCAATGCGACCGCCAGATGAAGAATTTACCGCAAAAATTGGCGTGCCGGTAAAGCCAAAAAGATGATAATTGTTAAATGCTTTGACGATACTCGCATGCATATCGCCAAATTGTGAACGATGGCACTCGTCAAAAATCAAAACAATATGTCCGTCAAAAATAGTGTGTCCAGAGTTTCGATTGATAAATCTGTCTAATTTTTGAATCGTTGTAATAATTATCCGAGAATTAGAATTTTCTAATTGTTTTTTCAAAATAGCGGTACTGGTATTGCTATTCGCCGCCCCTTTTTCAAATTTGTCATACTCTCGCATTGTTTGATAGTCCAAATCCTTACGATCAACTACAAATAAAACTTTATCTACATAAGGTAATTTGCTGACGAGTTGAGCGGTTTTAAAACTGGTCAAAGTCTTTCCCGAACCTGTCGTATGCCAAATATAACCGCCTGCTTCTATTGTCCCTAGTTTTTTATAATTTGTACTAACCTCAACTCTGCTCAATATTCGTTCGGTAGCAACTATTTGATATGGTCGCATCGCTAAAAGCTGTTTATCGGTAGTAAACACACAATATTTAGTCAAAATATTCAAAATCGTATGCTTGGCAAAAAATGTCTTGGCAAAATCCATCAGCTCGGTAATTGGTTTATTTGTCGCGTCTGCCCACCAGCTCGTAAATTCAAAACTATTGCTCGATCTTTTTCCTTTTTTGATTTTGCCTTCGCTTGCTTCTTTTATGTGCTGTGATCTGGTTGTATTGCTGTAATATTTGGTATGCGTTCCATTGGAAATAATAAAAAGTTGTACATATTCAAAAAGTCCGCTGGATGCCCAAAAACTTTCTCGTTGGTAACGATTGATTTGATTAAATGCTTCTTGGATGGCGACACCACGGCGTTTTAGCTCGATATGAACAAGAGGAAGTCCGTTTACCAGAACTGTCACATCATAACGATTCACTCGCTGTCCGTCCTCGGTCGCATATTGATTGATCACCTGCAAGCTGTTGTTGTGAATATTTTTCTTGTCTATTAGATCAATATTCTTAAAAGTGCCGTCATCTCGGTCTAATATTTTTGTGCTATCTTCTTGAATAGTGGCGGTTTTTTCTTCAATGCTTTGATTTGGATTGGCAATAATACTGACAAAAAACTTTCCCCATTCGGTATCGGTAAAAGTAAAATTATTTAGTTTTTCCAACTGTTGACGCAGATTAAGAACAAGCTCATTTTCAGAAGTGATTTTCAAATATTCGTATGCTTGCGTTTCTAATTGTTTTATAAAAACACTCTCAAGATCGGCTTCACTTTGGTAGTGAGCCACTCTTTTGGTATCTGGAACATACTCGGCAACAACCGTGCTTTGAGTGCTTTCGGCGACTAAGTTGTATTTATTCTTATTTGGCATATTCTTTTTCTTTGAAAGTTAGAAGTTTCCCTCGGTAGTATTCATATTGTGATCGACGAGCTTTGAGTTCAGCCGGTAAGCCAATTGAAATATCATTTACAAGGGCATCAAATTTGTCGAGGATTGAAACAATTCGTTTTTGTTCGGGTAAGAGTGGAATAGGAATTTTAAACTCTTTTACCTTGGCATCTGAAATTGATGGATATGCAGAACCTTCTTGCTTCTGTTCAACATAATCATTAAAACGACTAGAAGCAATATTGAAATATATCCATTTTGGCAGAACTTTTTTTTCATCTGCTCTTAAAACACAATATCCAGTACTTGCAATCTGCCCGTCATAAACATCATCAATTAGAGTATATCGTCGTAGGGTTGGACGAGTGGTTGCAAAAATCACATCATCTTTTTGTATAAGTTTTTGCGCTCTACTAGGTGCGTTATTTGAATTAATTTCAACAGTTTCATTTATACTATGATCATCACGGCTAACAGATGTTAAATCAATATATTTATAAATTTTGTCTATTTCTTTCCATTTTATATTTTGAGTTGAGAATGTTACTTCCCCCAAAGTTTTATATTCTACATCTTTTATATTCAACAAATCATCTCGATAATGCTCATACTGCTTCTTCCTCGCCTCCAGCTCTGCCTCCAGCTCTGCCTCCAGCTCTGTAAAACTATCAAGAATTTTGACGATTTCTTGTTGGACTGGGAGGGGTGGGATGGGGATTTTGATTTTTTCCATTACATTACTCATTATCTTGGGATTTCCCATTCCAGCACTAACATATTTTTTAGATAATGTCGCCAAGATATATGAAAGGAACTTCATGTTCACATTCCTATCTTTAGCTTTCAAAAGTCCGCAAACATTCGTAATACTAAATTTTCCGTTACGATAGAAAATTGAACCAGCATATGCTCCGTCAGTTGTCCAAGTTATATACTCACCGTCATAGTCATAAGTATTGATGCGACCAAAAACACCGTTGTCCGCTGTTTGAGATGAATACACTGGATACTCGCCGGCATTTTCATTCAAATAATCTTTTGACATTACTCTCCCGCGATTGATTTGGCAGATTTCACCAATACTCTTTAACTCAATCCCATTCGGGCAAAGTTCAGCAATTAGTTTTTCGATTTTAGATTGATTAGTTATCATAATTTTTTAAGTGAATCGACATCGCTTTCTATATATCCTCTTAAGATATCAATTGACTCTTTCAGTTTTTCATCAAAATCACCCTTCTTGTTTGCCGGATAATGGATACAATTTCTAATAAATGTTGGCAATGTTACTTTCGCATTTTTTACTTTAGGTTTACTTGTATCAGTACAGTCTTTTTCAGCTTTTTTTATTTGTTTGAGATATTGTTCATCAAAAGCATTTATACCTATACTTTCAATATGCTTTGATTCATCTTTTTCTTTAGAGTTCTTGTCATTAACAAACCAATCTCTTAATTTATCGTAAAGTTCGTTGTGGTATTGTTCATCTAAAATGTCGAAAACTTCATATGACACTTCTGCATAGCTTGTTTGTTTTTTACCTAATTCATCAACCTCTCGTACATTTGTATATTCTTCATTATTTTGATTTTTTATCTTTTCAACTCGATAATATCTACCCAAATCTTTTTTATCAATCATGTAGTTCGAGTGTGTGGCGAATAAAACAATATTACTTTTGCTATTGTTTGTAATCTCTACAAGCTGAGCAAGTAAATGCTCTTGTGCTTTTGGATGTAAATGTGTTTCAGGCTCATCAAGTAAAATAATTGTATTTTGCAGTTCCTCATTTTTATTTTCTGCAACGACAGTTAATAAAAAAGAAATGAATTGCTTAAAACCATCACTCCGCATGTCTGATGTCTGAGCTTTTCCTTCTGTATCAATATCTTTAACATGAAAATTAATATGCCCATCCATTATCTTAAATGTAATTTCTATAGGATGTTTGGGCCAAGCTGTATTAATATGCTCTGTTACATTTTTGCCAAGTCTCTTTTCAAGATATTCACAAGTTGGAGTATCAGCTAAAGCATCCTCTAGTTCCTGTTTTATTTTATCTTGAGAAATTGAAGATAGTAAAAAACAGTTTCTCAGAGGTATTGAGGTGTTTGTGTCATTAATAAACTGTTCAATATTTATCGGTTTTGAAATTAGATAACGATCTTCTGCAGTCCAGAAAATTGTTTTATGTACATTTTCCTCTATAAAGTTATCAAATTCATCTTTGTTATTGATTTCAATTTCTTGATCTCCTTCAAAAACTGAAGTTGAATATTCAGGATCAGCACTAGCCTTAGAAAAACTAATAACATAATCTGCAATCAAAGAGCTCAAAATTTTATTCTTTGGTTTTTTAACTTCCTTAATTTTACTATCTTCAACATCTTGCGTCTGCCCACCTTCTATAGCAGAAACTTCTTTTTCTAAATTTGGGACTGGATTATCAACAGAATCTTCTTTATTTAAAATCTCGTACAATTCCTTATCCTCTTTCGAAGTAATACTATATCGATAAGTAATTTTTATTTCTTCTTTTAATCTAAAGTCTTTTAATAATGGAAGTTTTGTACCAGAGTCGTCAACTAATCCATCTTTTAAGCCAATCGCTTTTAATATAGATGATTTACCAGCTTCATTTATTCCTATTAATCCGTAAGTGAAACTATTGTCATCTCTTTTGATTATGTTAAAAGGAGTTTCTTTTATACTTCTATAATTTTCAATTGTAATTTTTGTGATTTTCATAAATTTATCGTTTAGTATTTTCAATATCCGCCACAATCTCATCAATCGCAGTACGCAGTTCATTTTGTCTTGACACGATCTTGGCAATTTTTTCGTTGAGTTCCGTTATATTCACCACCTCGCGTGTATCTTCCGCCATCACATAACTTGAAACCGCAATATTGTAATCATTCTCACCAATAGTTTTATTATCAACTAACTTTGCAAAATACTCTGCATCTTGTCGTAGCGTAAAAGCATCAAGAATTTTTTTGCGATTTCCTTCGCTCAATTTATTTTTATTTCCGCCCCGTACAAATTC
The DNA here is from genome assembly GCA_040879145.1 of Candidatus Spechtbacterales bacterium. Taxonomy (NCBI): domain Bacteria; kingdom Bacillati; phylum Minisyncoccota; class Minisyncoccia; order Candidatus Spechtbacterales; species Candidatus Spechtbacterales bacterium. Next base: position 48,150 of record JBBDKX010000021.1, read on the forward strand.
AGCCGAGGCATCAATAAATAAAGTTTTGTTGTCTTTTTTGCTTTTTTTCAAAACAATAATGCAAGTAGCAATAGTCACCCCAAAAAATAGATCGGGGGGAAGCTGGATAACCGTATCAATATAGTTATTATCAACCAAATACTTGCGGATTTTTTGTTCAGCTCCGCCACGATAGAGAACTCCCGGAAATTCAACAATCGCCGCCGTTCCGCTGGTTGAAAGCCACGCAAGCATGTGCATGGTAAAAGCGAGATCAGCTTTGCTCTTTGGCGCCAACACCCCAGCCGGCGAAAAACGCGGATCATTAATCATCAAAGGATTGGCATCGCCGTCCCACTTTATCGAATATGGCGGATTAGAAACAATGGCGTCAAACGGTTCATCATCCCAATGTTTTGGATCAGTGAGTGTGTCGCCGTGAGCAATATCAAAATGATTGTAATTAATATCATGCAAAAACATGTTGATACGGCAAAGATTGTAGGTAGTGAGATTTATTTCTTGACCAAAAAATCCCTGCCTGACATTTTCCTTGCCAAGCACTTTTGCAAATTTCAAAAGAAGCGAACCAGATCCACAGGCTGGATCGTAGACTTTATTAACTTCTGTTTTGCCTGCTGTTGCGATTTCCGCCAAAAGCTCGCTCACTTCTTGAGGTGTATAATATTCTCCGCCAGATTTACCAGCATTAGATGCGAACATCGCCATTAAATATTCGTAAGCATCACCAAAAGCGTCGATTGTATTATCTCCATAATTACCAAGACGAAGATCGCCGATGGCTTCTAAAAGTTTTACGAGTTTTTGATTTCTTTTCTCTACAGTTCCACCGAGCTTATTTGAATTCACATCTAAATCGTCAAATAATCCTTTCAAGTCATCTTCACTATCAAATCCTTTCGCAGAATTTTCGATATTATCAAAAACATTTGAAAGTGTTTCGTTAAGTTTTGCATCGTTGCGAGCATTTTTACGAACATTTACAAAAAGAGCACTTGGTAAAATATAAAAACCTTTTTCTTTTATAGTGTCGGCTCTTCCAAATTCAGCTTCTTTATCAGAAAGTGAAGCATAATCAAAATCTTTGTTGCCGGTGCGTCGCTCATCGGCATTGATGTAATTTGTAAGATTTTCGCTGATGAAACGATAAAAAAGTATTCCAAGAACATATTGCTTGAAATCCCACCCATCAACGGCACCTCGCAAATCATTGGCAATCTGCCAAATAGCACGATGAAGTTCGGCTCGTTCTTGTTCTTTGGTTGTATTTAGATTATTTGCCATAATTTTATTTCATTAAATCATCAAGCGAAACGCCGAGAGCGTCCGCAATTTTTTTGACTGTATCAATAGTAGGGTTGGGAGTAGAGCCAGCTTCAATTTTGGCAATCGTATGAAAAGCCAAATCTGCTTTTTTTGAAAGCACATCTTGAGAAATACCGAGCTTGTTTCGGTATTTCTTTATATTCTCGCCAATTGTGGATTTTTCGTTTGACATATTCGTATAGTTTTACTATTATAGTTGTATAGTATTAAAAACATCACTTATTTATAGTTAGTATATGAAATTTTTAGCATTTAGTCAAACAAAATTAGGGAGTTCTTTTGACATAACGCGCGCACGGGTGGGTGGGGCAAGCGTTATCCCTCTTTTATCCTCTCTTTTGTTTTCTGTCCCGCCGTCCCGCCGAAAAGTTTTGGGGGCGAAGCCCAAGCAGGCGGGCAAAAAGGAAGGGGGTTGGGGGGAAGGAATTTTTGCCCGACTGCTTCCGTTCCCGTTCCGTTTGAGAAAAGAAAAAGCGGAAGGGGGGTTTGGGGGGAATTCCGCTTTTTCTTTACGAAATCAAATTGAGGACAGCCCCGCCACCTGCCCGAATACTTGGAGGGCAGAACACCGCAGAAAAATACTCTTTTCATTAGAAGAAAAAGAAATCCGGCGCGCGCAAAATGAAAAGAGCAAAGAGTATTTTTCTGTGGTGTGGCGAGGTTTCCGAGCCGTGGCGGGGCTGGCTTCCTTATTGGGGGTTTTCCTCAAAAAAAGTTCGAACATCAATCAAAAAACACCGCCAATTTTCACTTTTTGTGAAATCGTAAGGAATTGCCTCGGCGCAAAGCGCCTCGGCATGGTATTTTTCCGCAATTTTGAAGGCATTTTTGAAATCCAAAAACAAAGAGCGGTCGGCAATGCGGAAGTTCGCAGAGCGAAGCTCTGGCAAAATGAAATTTTGCAAACCAATCTTTTTTCTTTCGCTTTCAGCGAAAGGTTGAGCGTATTTTTCTTTGATTGCCCAAAAACTAATTTCAAAACAATATGGACAACATAAATTTACAAACCAAAAAGTTTTTCCTCTATGCCCGTAAATCCACGGACGAACCCGAAAGGCAGGTTTTGAGTATTGAAGCGCAAATTTTCGAGCTGAAAGAATACGCCCGAAAAGAAAATTTGCAGATCGTCCGTGAATTTGTGGAAAGCAAAACCGCCAAAGAACCCGGGCGAGAAATTTTTAATGAAATGGTGGCGGGCATAGAGAAAAACGAAGCCGAGGGAATTTTAGCGTGGCACCCTGACCGTCTTGCTCGCAATTCCATAGACGGCGGACGAATAATCTATCTTGTAGATACTGGAAAGATCACCACGCTAAAATTTCCAACTTTTTGGTTTGATTCAACTCCACAGGGAAAATTTATGTTGTCCATTGCTTTTGGGCAATCAAAATACTATGTGGATAATCTTTCGGAAAATATAAAGAGGGGTATTCGCCAGAAATTGCGAAATGGAATTTGGCCCGCTTGGGCGCCACTTGGCTATATAAACGATAAAAACGCTCGCTGTATCGCTGTGGACAAAGAAAAGGCGAAGTATATCAAGCGGGCTTTTGAAATGTATTCAACTGGCGAATATCCCCTCGCTCAAATCCGAAAGATTATCAATTCCTTGGGCTTGGTTGGCAAGAAAGGCAAAATGCTTTCCGTCTCAAATTATCAATATATGCTCAAGAACAAAATATATTTTGGCATGATTGAATATAACGGCGAATTGTATGACGGAAAGCATGAACCGATTATCACAAAGAAACTTTTTGATTCTGTTCAAGAAGTGATGATGAAAAAATCCAAACCGAAAACGCCAAAATTGAAACCGTATGTGTATAGAGGATTTTTCCGTTGCGGAGAGTGTGGCTGTTTCATAACTACCGAAACGCAGAAAGGTCATAACTACCTGCGATGCACTAAACGGAAAAATCCTTGCACGCAAAAATATGTTCGCGAGGAAATCATCACTTCTCAAATAAAAGAGGAAATCAAAAAAGTTTCTTTGTCTTCCGCTTGGGCAAACGCTTCAATCAATTATTTTGAAAATGAAAAATTGAAAACCGCCCAAGCGGAAAGCTCTTTTGCCCAAAAGTCGCGAGATGAGCTTGTGGAAACAGAAACAAAACTTGATCGTTTGCTTGATTTACATTTGGAAGGCAGTTTGTCGCAAACGGAATATGCTACTAAAAAGCACAAGCTCATTCTCGCAAAAAAGGATTTGGAAGAAAAAATCTCGTCTTTTGGGCGAAAGAGCAATAATCGGTTCGAACTTGCCATAAACTTCATAAAAGAAGCCAACCAAGCCGAAAAATACGCTCAACAAGAAAATCCCGAAAGGATTCGGGATTTTCTCAAAAAGATTGGTTCGAACTTCCGCATTGCCGACCGCTCTTTGTTTTTGGATTTCAAAAATGCCTTCAAAATTGCGGAAAAATACCATGCCGAGGCGCTTTGCGCCGAGGCAATTCCTTACGATTTCACAAAAAGTGAAAATTGGCGGAGGGGGTGGGACTCGAACCCACATAGGCTTGCGCCTGCCAGTTTTCAAGACTGGTTCCTTAGCCAATTCGGAGCACCCCTCCTTATTTATTTTTTCTTCTTTTTACCCTGAGTTCGTCGAATGGGCCAATCCTTTATCCTCAATCCTTTTCCAAATTTCTTAACAACCACCTTTTGATGCTCTTGCCATTTCAGTTCGCGCATTAACTCAATAGGGATGTTTATATGGTACATATCCCCTGACTTTTGTATATTCCTTATATTTTCTTCCTCTATCTTTCTTCTTGGCATAACAAAAAAAATAATATTATAAATAGTACTATTTATAATATTATTTTGGCGGTGTATTCTAAAAATAGCTTACTAAGATAAAAAATTATTTATCTTGCTCCGCCAATAAATTCCTGACCTTTTTCATTGCTTCGGCTAATTGTCGGCGAGTCTCAACCCTTTCTGGGTTATCGTTTTGTTGTTCTGCGTTTTGAGCATCCTGCACAAGCCAGTCATGAAGAACTTCATCCAAGTAACCCGGGCCATTGAAGCCCGCATCAACATACAGCATGGTTTTAGCGAGGTTAGTTCGATGTTTTAATTCATTGCTTCCTTCAGATCGTTTGTCTTCCTGTGCTTGCCACTTGTCAAAAAGCTCGTTTGCATCTTTTACTTCTGCGTTTTCAAAGTCTAAGTCATCAGGATTTTTAACGCCTTGCTCAACAAATTTCTTATACGCATTAATGACTTCTTCTCTTGTTATTTCTTTTTCTGATTCTGGCGATGGAAATGATTCCTTCATATAAAATATTAGCTTGTTCTGTTTAATTATTGCTGATGCGGAGGAGGTGGGATTCGAACCCACGGGCCGCTAACGCGGCACGGTTTAGCAAACCGTCCCATTTGACCACTCTGGCACTCCTCCTATTGTCCCCTGATTATACATTAATTGTTGTATTTTTTCAAATGTTTAGGATTATTACTGCTTATTGTATCAAAATAAATTTTCATGTCATGCTTACTATCCAAACGCACATCCCGCCCTGCCAGTCTTGGATTTAAGCCAGTATTGCGCATTATTTTGAAAACTGAATTTCTAAGGGGTTCTGAATAAGATGTAAATGACAGTTTTTTATAAGAGTACTCCTTACTCTTAACTCTATATCTATGAATAAAAATAGAGCCATCTGTGTCAACCAAGCCCCGCAGGCACGCAATTTCGAAATCTTTATCACCCATTATCCATTTCGGTATATCTACCTGCTTTTTTATTTTATTACCTCTTACTAAACCCAGATTATTTTCACAAAACCTTACTAACTCTACTCGAGATACCGCATAAATACACGCATTAGCATCTTTTCGTTCGTGAATTCCCACATATACTCCAAACAGATTCTCCATTAAATTTTTTACATATACGCCATATTTTTTATCATCTTTACTATGAAGTGTAACTGTAACCTGTTGATTAGATATACCCCCATCCCCTAACATTATTCCAACAAACTCTGCAAGGCTTTTTGAGTATTTAGGTTTTTTAATTTTTATTGGAGCACTTGTAAGCCCGCTTGACTTAAAACGCCCTTCTTTCTCCCACCATTCATACCATTTCTGTTTTCTGTATTTCTCATTTTTTGGCATTTCCCCATACTTACTAATAACAGCCTCCCACCCCAACTTTGCGCCTTCATGCGCATACCAATATTTATCTAACATCGTTATATCTTTAGGCCAAGATTGTTTAGATTTCTCACATAAAATTTTCAACGATTTTTCATTTATTAAAAATTTTTCACGTCGCCAATCTCTAACAGTACGCTCAGACCTACCACACCACTTTGCCATTTGTTCAACTGAAAACTCTTTTTCTATATTTTCTATAAAAGCTTTTTGTTTTCCTTTTGGAAATCTTATTCTGCTATCTTTAATCTTTTCAGCCATATCTCCATAATACACCATTCTAACACACTTTTCAATGTGCCCTTATAAATATAGACAAAATACGCTAAAATAAGTACATGGAAAACTTTAGATGGCAAATATCTAAAAAGGATAGAGCTACCCCTTGGGGCGTATTAAGTATTTTATTTGTTATATCTTTGGCCGCCGGAGCGTACCAATTATTAACAGAAAACTATTTTGGAGCAGCTCTCTTTGTTGTAGCTCCCGTTATTATGTTTATGGTATCTACACAAGGGCAAAAGGAATTTTACTGCGAAATAACTGATGAGGGAATAAAAGCAAACAACAAGTTTTACCCCTTTAAAAAATTGAACTTCTTTGCTATAATAGCGGACAGTTTAATAGTGAAGGTTAAAAAAGAAAAAGATGTTGTTTATATGCCCATACATTTTGAAGACGCGGAATTAATAAGAGAAGTTTTATCTCCGCAGCTAAAAGAGAAGGAGTACGAAGAGAACTTTTCAGAGATTGTAAACAGGTTTTTAAGGATACACTAACTGTCCCCGTGGCTTAACAAGACCCCGCACTAAAAATATGCGCCCGTAGTTCAGCGGATAGAACGCTTCCTTGCGGAGGAAGAGGCCGCAGGTTCAATTCCTGCCGGGCGCACAAATCGCATATTTTAGTGCGGGACATGTGCCGCGCAACTACAAAGTCGCAGGCGAAGTCCCGTCACCAAAAAAGTATTTTATTTTTGATTGAGCGAAGCGAAAGATATACTTTTTCTGGTGCGGGATTCGACTCCTGTCGGGGACGCCAAAAAATGATTTTTATAGCTACAATTGGCGGACTTGCCGCGTTAATATTTTGGGGCTTAAGTGACTACTTTGGAGGTAAAAGTAGTCAAAATGCAGGACCGCACTTAACAAATATAGTAATACAATTTTCAAGCGTTATAGCATTACTGCCTATTGTCTTGTTTTCAGGTATAGATTTTAATTTTAACCTTTCCTTTGTTGTGGTCATGGCTATAGCTGCTCTTTTCACTATTGCGTATGTTTCTTTTCTTAAGTCACTACAAATAGGTCCTTATGGTGTTGCAGCACCCGTTGCGAACAGTTACGCATTAATTACTTTGATAGTTAGTCTTTTAATTTTTAAAACCCAAATTTCCGGTTTACAACTTATAGCATTGATTATAATAATTATAGGAGTAATAATGCTTGCGATTGACAAAACAACATTCCATCATAAAAAAATTAAAGGAACTACCGCCTATCTTGCGGGTATCGCAGCCATATTTTGGGGAATAGGATTTGCCTTGATGGATACAGTTTTAGGAGACTTTACATGGTATCAATTATTTTTTCTGATATCTCTTTGGATGGTTATATTTGGGTCTATTTATTACTTGAAAGAACATAAAAAAATTCCAAAGAAAGAGGAGTTGACCACCGAAAAACTAAGGGAAGCCTGGATCGCCGGAATCCTAATTACTGTGGGTTCCTCAATATTTTTTATATCACTTGAAAAAACCTTAAGTGTTGCAGTTCCTGCAGTTATAGCATCCGCATCACCGCTGGTTACTTCGTTTACAGCCTGGGTAAAAGAACAAGAGCGCCTTTCTGTATATAAAAGAATAGGTGCTGTAATAATAGTTATTGGCTTAATGCTTTTAAACGTTTAGCCCGTTTATATGAATCTCTCCACTCCAACAGAAGAAATACAGAGGATAGGCTCAGTTTACGCAAAGCGTCTGAAGAAATTAGGGATTGAGAAGGTCCGGGACCTTCTTTTTCATTTTCCTTCCCGTTATGAGGACTACTCTAAAATAACGTCCATAGCGAATGTAAACCCAGATGATTTTGTAACCATACAGGGCAAAATAGTGCATATATCAGAGAGAAACTCATTTAAGAGAAATTTAAAAATTATAGAAGCCGTAATAGAGGATGAAACAGACACAATAAAGGCAGTCTGGTTTAACCAATCTTATGTAAAAAATCGGCTTGATACCAACTCCCCAGTGCTTTTGGCGGGAAAAGTAACACACGGCAAAGATGGAATTTATCTGTCTAATCCTGCATCCGAAGTAGTACGCTTAGACTCTGTCCCTATACATACAGGGCGCATAGTTCCTATATACCCCGAAACAAGGGGGGTAACTTCCAGATGGCTACGGTATATTATTTATAAACTCCTGCCACTTGCCGAAAACATAGAGGACCCTATGCCGGAGGAAATTCTAAAAGCTCACGACCTGCTCCCGCTTAAAGACGCTCTATATACTATACATTTTCCAGCAAATATGGAGATTGCGCAAAAAGCAAAAAGAAGGTTTGAGTTTGAACAGCTTTTTTATGTTCAACTCTCCGCCTTAAAAACCAAACTAGACCTGCAAAAAGAAAATTCTCCCAAAATTAAAACGGAGGTAGAACTTACCAAAAAATTTGTAAAATCGCTTCCTTTCACTCTTACAGATTCTCAAAAAAAGGCTTCATGGCAGATATTAAAAGACATGGAAAGAAAAGTGCCTATGAACAGAATGCTGGAGGGAGACGTGGGAAGCGGCAAAACTATTGTAGCGGCTTTAGCAGCTTTAAATGTTGCAAAAGCAGGGTTTCAAACAGCTTTAATGGCGCCCACAGAAATACTCGCGGAACAGCATTTTAAATCATTAAGTGAACTTTTTAAAAATCAAGATATACAAATTGCTCTTTTTACCCGCAGTCACCAAAAAACTACAATACACGAAAAAAAACTAACAAAAGAAACTATAAAAAAAGAGATAGCAACAGGCGCGGTAGATTTGATTATAGGCACGCATACTCTCGCGCAAGAAAATGTTAAATTTAAAAATTTAGGACTTGTGGTAATAGATGAACAGCACCGCTTCGGAGTCTCTTATCGAGCGGCGCTTGCCAAAAAAACAGGGCAATCCTCCTCCGCCAAGGCTTCGGCGAGACACGGAAAATCCTCCCCTATCCCCCATCTTTTGAGCATGACAGCAACTCCGATACCCAGAAGCTTGGCGCTTACAATATATGGAGATCTTGATATATCCCTGCTAAAAGAGATGCCGGAGGGAAGGAAGGAAATAATAACAAAAATAGTTCCGCCATCAAAAAGAAACGAAGCATACAAACTTATACAAAAAGAGCTTGATGTGGGAAGACAGGCCTTTTGCATATTCCCCCTTATTGAAGTTTCAGAAAAACTGGAGGCAAAAGCGGCAAAAGAAGAGTACGAAAAATTATCAAGCGGACCTTTCAAAAATTACAACGTAGGGCTTTTGCATGGAAAAATAAAAGCAAAAGAAAAAGAGGAAATAATGCGCGATATGAAGGAAGGTAAAATAGACTTGCTTGTTGCAACATCGGTTGTAGAGGTTGGTATAGATATTCCAAACGCCACCATAATGATGGTAGATGGCGCCGAACGTTTTGGATTGGCGCAACTGCACCAGTTCCGGGGAAGAGTAGGGCGTGACAAGCACCAGTCTTACTGCTTCCTCCTAACAGAATCTAACACAGACAGTACAGCGAAACGCCTCCAAGCCTTGACCAAGGCAAAAAACGGCTTTGAGCTTGCTGAATACGACCTGAAGTTCCGTGGCGCGGGAGATCTTTACGGTGTGCGCCAAAGCGGAATGCCAGATATCGCTATGGCATCTTTAAGTAATATGGAGCTTATTGAAGAGACAAGGGATAGCGCGAACAAAATTCTTGAAAAAGATGGTGATTTAAAAAAATGGACAGTACTAAAAGAAATAGTAGAAGAGATGCAAAAGACTATGCACTTTGAGTAAATTGATAAAACTGATAATAGTTGATTCACGCTGAAAACAAAAACGATTGAAGTTAAACTTCAATCGTTTTTATAAGTCGTACGCTTTTCGGCGACTATTGCTAATAAAGTGTGTATATCTCATATATCTTCATTATGAGGTATTGCACTTCAAACGAAACTAGAGAGATAAAGCTCTCCCTTTATCTTGCCCTCTTCTCTCATTTTTATCAGTTTTCCTCTTAAGTCAGGAGTTAGGGATGAGCAGCCTGTAAAATAAGCATCTCCGTTGAATATAATATTGTCGGGTATTTCTTTGAGAGATGTGCAGCCTCCAAAATAAGCCCTTCTTTCAAAGGTTGTGTTGTCGGGTATTTCTTTGAGAGATGTGCAGTGCCCAAAATTAGCATCTCCTTCAAAGGTTGTGTTGTCGGGTATTTCTTTTAATGTTTCCGCATAGGGACTAAAATCTATATTCTTGGACACGATGATCTTCTCTTTTTCTGTATCTATTTTAAAATTGGCTTCAATAAATTCTCCCGCCTCCTCTTCGCTGTTACCCAGGTTTTCCCGCGCCCATTGTATGAGTTTTTCTTTTTCTCTTTCTGGGTTGAACTCCTGTTCTTGAGCGCCACTATCTGCATTATCATATTTTTCTAATTCATCTAGATCTTGAGGATCATCATCCTGAGGCATCGCACCTCCTAGTTTTTCTATACTCATAATATTAAAATTTAATTCTACTCTTCCATAATACCCCCCCCGACCTAAAAATGCAAGCGTTTTTATACACAAAATTAATCTTAGCTCATGAAGCTTTTTAATCTATGCACTATCCGTAAGTTAAATACTCGCCATACAACAAGTACAACCTATTAAAAGAGAGACGGCCGTCTCTCTTTTAATAGGTTGTACTTGTTGTACAAAGCGCGGCACAAAAAAGAATGACCCATACATGTGAGTCATTATTTTTTGTAAGTAATCTAAAATATATTATGCTTATAGCACTTTATCTTTCTTCTTTTTACTGGAATACTGGTGCAAAAGAGAACTTATAAGCGTTTGGTAAGGCATGCCTTTTTCCACAGCTATTGCCTTTAACTTTTGAAGGTCGCGCTCAGAAAGGCGAATATTGATGCTCTTGGACTTGCCGAGAGTATTCTTGGCATACTTACCATAGCGCTCCTTTTCTTTTTCAATACCGCGCACACGCTTTAATTCCTCTTTGTCAAAATCTTCCAGTATCTTTTTTTCTTCTTTATTTAATTTAATGTTGTCCATATGTTTTAATTTAAGTTTATGTAATTTTGGGTTGCCTTGCGGCTGGGAATAATGGTCTTTAAAAATATTTTTTCTTCATCTTCAACAAACGGAACCAGATACGCGTAATCCTCTACACCTACAACAAATATTCGCTGCTGAGGATATTTTTCTTTATTATGATGTTCCAAAATATCCAAAAGGCCACCTTCGTTAATAGCCACCAACACCTCCTCAAAACTTATTCTTCTTTCCTTAATAAGTTGTTCGTTTTTCTCCGGGTCCCAGTCAAAATATTTCATATTGCTTTATATACATTGTATATACATTATTTATGAGTGTCAAGTGAAAAATCGGTTTCTGGATTAACTTGTACTTCCTTGTGCGCTACAAGTGATTTTGATATTTGGATGAAGCGCAAGGAAGCGCCGAGCAACGGAACGGAGCTTAGTTACTGCTAAGTGGAGTGAGTAGCGCAGGTACTGACACAGCGGTTCGCCAAATAGGAAATCGCTACTCCTCGCGATGCTTCGGAGTAACCCATCCCCACGGTCACTTGATTTTCCCCGACCCCCTTCTTTTAAAACCTTGCGGTTTCAACATTTTGCGCCTACTGGCGCAAAACTACTTCCACCACGGGGAAAATCGGTTTCTGGCTTACTCCTCTCGAAACTTCGGAGTAACCCAGAAACCCATATACTTACCGAACATTAACCTCGTTTGGGCCTCTATGGCGGGGAAAGCGCCGAATATTATTAAGTGAAAAGGAATTAAGAGCCACTGGAGAACCATAATTACATACTTATGCTTTCCGTATTTTGGAGGACGCGGAGGTAAAAGCAAAATACTCAAATATGCGGACGAGACAAGACCAATCATAGCTATGGTTAAAAGCCAGCGAACAGTAACTAACTGATTATATGACTGTAATGTGCTGTTATACTCATCACCTCCTAAAACAAGGGGCAACCAACCCATTATAAACAATAGTAAGGCATGTGTTGCCCAGGAGTAAAATCCCTCTATTTTATTAAACGCGTGGCGGAAAAACGACCAGAAAGGAATAATATTACCATTATCTCCTGACAACTTAGCGTTTTTGTGCGACTTATAATACCCAAACAGAAGATAAGGAATATTCTCCGCCCCGTAAGCCCACCTGCGCATTTGTTTATATATATTTTTTAAAGTCTTAAAATAGGAACCTGCAACATTGGCGTCCATTGCCACAGGATAATACAGGCTTGTAACCCGGTAATCTCCGCCATATTTTAAAAAGCATTGAAAAAATATCCTAGAATCTTCCGAAACCACATTTGTCTGCCAGAAGCCCACATCTACAAGTGTCTTAAATGGCATAGAATGAGACGAAAAAGTTGTTTGCTTCTCAGGCCGCTCCTGGCTTAAGGTGTGCCAAAAGGTGGTAGAAAACGCGCTTATCCTGCTTAAAGCCGGGGCTTGCCATATGTTATTTATAAACATTGGGATTGGCTGATAGCTTGAGCGATAAGGGTTTTCAATTGTGAGAAAATGATAACTTAAGCAGGAAAAATATCTAGGGTAAACAACGGTATCCACATCAAATGTAGATACAAGAATATTGTCATAAGGAATATTGTGGGTATCTAGTACCTCCTCTTTAACTCTTTTTGCGGCCCATGTTTCATTTGAACCCTTACCTGCAACTTCACCGGGCAAACCCTCCGGATGGCGTGTTACAAAAATCTTATAAAATTTATCACCATATTTTTTCTCAATTCGCGCAGCAACATCTAAAGCATGCTCCCCTGCCCTCTCTTCTGTTGCTAAAACAACTATCATCTTCTCCTTTGGCCAATCTGTATCAAGCAAAGACTCAAACGAGCCATCCACTATTTCAAATGACTCTGTGTACATAGGCAAAATAACAAGATGCCAGATGTCACTCCAGTCACCAACTTTTGCTTTATAGCTTTCCCTGGGTAAATGTTTTAATTTTTCTATCCAGTTTATCTTTTCGTGACGAAGCATTATCTTATAAGCGCTTCTTGTGTGAATAGCCAAATAAACAGATTTTAAAAGCCAAAAGAAAGCAAACGCGATAATAAGCATGCTCATCCACAAGGGCTTCCGCCATGAAAGAAACACAACAAAAATAAAAGTAAACCAAACCAAAAAGCCGGGTATCATCTCAAATGCCCTATATAATCTTCTCTCTTTTTTATCTTTTATGTCGGCGGCACGACCAACAAACAAATGTTTATACGAGTCTTCCATTACAGTGTATTAGTGTACACAATTAAACGCTGTTTTGCAATAAAAAAACCCCGTAAATACGGGGTTCAATTTCTTGCCAAAATTTTAAAACACCATGAAATAGCCTTTTCCTCTGCCTGTATTTCACATGTCCTTTCTTCATAATCTTTGGAGTAATCAATCTTAATTCCCTCGAAACCTTGAAGTGTGTGTGTAAGTTCATGAAACAGCGTCTCAAGAAAATCGCGCTCATCTTTTATGCTTTTAACAAACACAACAATGTCTCCCCAGGCAAAAGCGTTGCCTTCATCTTCTCTAAAGGTATGCGAGGCACGCCCCCACACCTTAGATTTTCTAAAAAGTATGGCAACTCTTCGCTCCTTACACAAAGGAAAGCCCTCTTCTTCAAAAAATTTCTCAATGTATTCAATGAGGCGCTCTTTTGATACGAATTTTTTGGCAAAACCAAAATGTCCCAAAAGAATGTAAGGATGTTCTGATAACTCAAAAAGGTCGGGGTCGTCATGACCTGTCATTACATAATCCGGGGCATCTTTCAAGTTAAACCTCCTTTATTGTATAAAGTAACTGCTTTGTCTATATCACAGAAAAAATTTTATGTCCAATATTAACGCTTTTAAACTACCTGCAAACCAAAATAAAAACCCCCTGCTACCAGGGGGTTAAAAATTAAAGTGCTAATCATCAGAATCTTCAACAGTTTTCTCTTTTTCTGTGTGATTTTTTCCATCATAAGAATGTACTATCACGCGCATATTTCTCATTACAACAACTTCAGATTTTCCATGCTTTGGCTTTACTTCCACCTCTTTTTCATCTAATATCTCTACAGTTTCCAGATGCACGGGCTTGCTCCACATTCTGTAAATGTGCTCAAGAGTTCCCGATTCAAACCTCGGATCAAGCTCAAATCCTGTGAAATGATGCTTCAGGTAAAGCTCGCCTCTGCGTTTGTAATTTCCATCTTCAACAGTAACCAGAGGGCTGTTGTAAAGGCCGTGGAAGTTCTTCAACTGTTGTCTTATAACTTCCGGGCGGTCTTCAACAATGACATCCACATATTCGCCATTCCAGTAAACCTGTTCCCAAATATACAGCTCCTGTTCTCTTATGAACTCGTCTGTAAAAAATTCCTCTATTGCCATCCTGTCGCTATAAGCAGTTCTTATTTCAAAAAGCTTTTCTCTGCCTTTCATAGCTCCCATATCCCAGGTTAAATGCTTACGCGGGTCATTAGAGTCTTCATACTCTATACCGAACTGTCCTTTATTCCATCTATCTTCAACATACCCGTACATGGCAACACCAATCCTGTACCAGTTCATAGATTTTTTGTTTTCCGCTAAGACTGCAGAGTTATACTGGTTGAAAACTCCATGCTCTCTTTCAGTTAAAAGACCTTCTTCAAAAAGTTGTCTGATTATCTTCGTGTGCCAGTAAGTGGCCCAACCTTCGTTAAGAAGTTTTGTTCTCCTTTGTGGAGCAAGATATCTTGCCTGGTGTCTTACAACCTGCAATACGTCGCGCTCCCAGTCGCGCAAGGGCTTTGGAGAGTGGTCTGTAATGTATTTGAGAACATCGTGCGTTGGCACGGGGGGTGTTCGGTATTTCAATCTCTTAAGACGGGAGTTTATACTGATTAATTCTTTATCAGTATAATTTTTCAAGTTAAACTCGGAGCTTAATCCGCCTTTTGCTCTTTCCAGTTTTGCGCGTTCTCTTTCCATAAGATCTTCTCTTACCGCTTCTTCATCAAGATCTTCCGCGAACGGATCAGGATCCTGAATCCACTGAATCGTCATAGCGGCATCTATCATCTGCTCTACGGCATCTACACCGTATATTTTTTCATATTCCTGAAAACGCTTTGCGGCATTGCGCGCTTCACGCGCCATGTCCGCGATTTCACGACCGCGATTTAGATACCTGCTTCCCAGAAAGAAATCAACATGGCCATAAACATGACACAAGATAACAACATTCAACGCAAACGGGTTGGTGTCTACAAGAAAGGCGCGCGGAGTATCAAAATTCCACACAACCTCGTAAGGTATTCCCGCACCCGTATGGTCATAAATTGTCCTCTGTCTCTCAAAGTCGCGTCCGCGACTCCAGTGTGAAAAGTTGGTTGGAAACCCGTAAGCCATGGCTTCTATCATTCTTTTTGGAGGTACAAGTTCAAAAATAATCTCAGTTGTTATAAGCCCGTTTTCTTGTGCTATCTCATGAACTCTTTTTTCTATGGTTTTTAAGCGTTCTATCTCCTCTCTATTCACTTTGACCACCTCTCTCTGTAAAGAAATTCGCGAATAACTGCCCATAACTGTTCTTTTTCTTCTATCTTGCACCCTATGAAAGGATATTCTCCCGAACCAACAATCATGTCTTCACCATCTCCGCCATCAGAACCCACATGGTTAAGAGGCATATTTAGATAAAACTCATTAAAGAGATTGCTCATGCTTTTGAAATATTCATCCACATGAATTTCCGCGTAACCAAACATGTTTATCTTCAACTTCTCTATCATCATCTTGGCGCCCTCAACAGCTTTTTCAGGGTTGAAGTCCCACCCGTCGGAAAATTGAAAAACATAAACATTCCATTGTTTGGTTGGATACTGCGTCTCTATCAGGTCAATGGCCTTTTTATGCGCCTCATAAGCCACAGTACCACCGCTCTCCATGGTGTGAAAAGCGGTGTGTTCATCTACAATCCTCGCGGTTGAGTGGTAAATTATAAAGCGTATTTCCACATTGTCGTAAATCTTGCGCAAAAACTCCGTGAGCCAAAACGCGATAGAACGAGCGAGATACTTCTTTACAGTGGTCATAGACCCCGAAACATCCAGCTCTATAATTATTACAGCATTGGATTCGTGAGTAGTCTGCTCCTCAAGATTGTGAAATCTTAGGTCTTCTTCTTCAAATATGGGGAAGGGATTGATGTCGTCTTCATCCCAATCATCATCTTCTCCGGCTAAAAATTCCGCATCCGACAAGAGCTCTCTTGCCTCATTAAGGTTTCCGTTAGAATCCTCAAGGGCTTTAGCGCAAAGGAATTTATTCTTTCCTGTTTCATCTTCCAGTATGTCCAAAAGCATATAAAAACGCTTGATACCTTCTCTGGCCGTCCTTTTTTTGAAAAGAAGGGCCGGAGGACCGCTCTTTCGCAATCCTGATATCTTAAATCCCATATCAATTTCCAGCTGTTCTACATCCTTCTTTTCAATGTTAGGCAGCCCGAGATCTTCAAGCATCATCTCTATAACTTCTTCGATATCAATCTCTGTTTCAATGAAATCTTCTCCGGGCTCTTCTCCGGCTTCTCCGGGCTCTCCCCCTCCACCGGGAGCGGGTTTGCGACCTATAACATCGCCTTGCTTGCCTTTGCCTTGGCCTATGCCACCTCCACCGGGATTGGCTCCCGAACCACCACCCTCTTCTTTCTTCCTTTTTCCCGGACGCAAGTCCGGAATAACAACACCTCTAATAGGTACTTTAACTTTTCTGCCCTTTTTATCGGTAATTATGTTTTCTTCAGAAATTATGTCGGGAAGTTTTTTGCGAATTATCTCTCTCTGCTTGTCTCTATGGCGCTTAGCGTCTTTTCTGCCGCGCTCACCCTTTGGACTTGAATGCACTATTGGCATTGCACTCCTCCTTTCTTATTGAGTGTCGTGTTAAAAAATAGGCGGGGTTCCCGACGCTCCCAGAAGGAACGCCGGGAAATCCCCGCCATAAGTACATTACTCATTAAGTATCTCAGAAGCGGTTCGCACCGCCTCTTTCGCGCCTGTTCTGCAAAATCCGCGCTCTTTAAGGCCATCATACAGATCTTTTGCTCTCTGCTTGATATCAGCGTCCTCTGGACGATCAGATGCCAAGACAAGTGTAAGAGATGTGCGGGAACGCTCCAAGAGCATTCTTTCCACAGCCCTTCTCAGGGGCTGATAATTGTCGTATCCAAAACCAGGCTGACTGATTCTCTCAAGGATTTCTCCCCTGAAAACATCAGCTTGATTCTTGGGTATAGGAATCTGGTCTTCAACCGCGCGCATGAATTTTTCATCAGGCTCGCTCGGCTTACCCGTTATAGGGTCACGCCTTATGTTGCTTTTATCTCCGCGTACAAATTTCCTCTTGCGCTCTCTATCGTAAGTTATCTCTTCAACATATTTATCAAAGATCTCTTCTGCCTGGTCACGATATGCTCCCAGGTAAGCGCGCTGTACCTCGTTAAGGATAAACTCCTTATAGAGCTCAATAACGCTTCCGCCTTCTTCTGAACTTAAAAGGTCCTGGAAAAACTTAATCTGCTCAGGCTCATAACCCATTCTATGGTTGAACACCTCACGCAGAGAACGAATCGCCTTAAGGGGTGTAAGACACCCATTTTCAGCACCTTCCTCTTTTACAAGTCCGTTGTTTAAAGCGGCAAGAATATCTCGACTGGAAACGCCGAACATTCCTTCCCGTTCAGCTATGTCATCGTTTTTTTGACCCTCTTCAATAAGAGATTCTATGTCAACTGCCTGATTTTCATCATCAACGGCGTCTGTAAAAATCTTTTCGCCGTTATACAGCTGAAGCTTAGTTATAGGATCAACATTCATGTTGCTCTTAACAAGACGTGACAACACCGCGAACGATGCGGCAAGCTTGAAAGTTCCGGGGCAAATATGGCAACTCTGAAGCTGATCCAGGTCGCTTTCGCCCTGAATTAGCTTTTCATAAACCCTGATTTCATCCTGCACTCTGAGCGGATAAGGAAAGGGTACAACATAGATTCTGTCGTGAAGGGCTTCATGAGCCTGATTACTTGAGAACCACTTGTATCCTGTAAGGTTGCAGTGGCCTACTACCACAGTATCCACGGATACATGGCTAAAGTTAGAACCCTGAACCTTAATTTCCTGCTCTTCAGCAACATTGATGAATACCCAGAGAATGCGCTCGTCAATACCTTTTTTGATAAACTCGCGACCTTCAACTATTCCACGGTTTCCTTTTTCTATCTCACCGTTTAAGTGGAAGGAATTTCTGTCTCGATAACCCTTTTTACTGCTTGTAACGCGGAAGTTCTCACGACCGACAAGGTCGCTTACATCCTGGCTTTTTTCATCACTTGGCTCAAAAGAGCCGATACCCTGACTTTCCTGCATAGAAAACGAAAAGGTTTCAACTTTAATCTCCCACCATCTCAAAACTCCGTCTTCATCTGCAAAATCTTCCTTCATCGCGATGCGGCAATGAGGGCAAAGATCTCCCTTGATATCAGAGATACCAAGCTCATCTTCAATAGGCTTATCGAGACCCACTTTTAACGCCTTCTCTTTGTCAAAATGACTTCGGCGCATATACCTGGGGAGCGCATGGAGCGGCTCCTCGTTCATAGGGCAGTTCATAATCCTGTAAACAGGCCTAATGTTGTAACCCTCAAGTGCTCTTTTGATAATATTAGCAAAAGAGCTCTTGCCGGATGCTGTAGGACCCACCAAGAGCAAAATCTGTTTACCTGTAGAAAGGCGATTTGCTCCCGCCTTAAGATATTCAAGCACCTGTTCGGTGGGCTTTTCTACTCCATAAAGAGTATCACTAATAAGTTTGCGCCTAACAGTAGAACCAAGCCACTGCTCATCATAAGGAATTTCCTCAAAACCCGCCTCTTCAAACAACTCCAGAAGCCGGGCCGGAGACACCTGTGAAACCTTCGGATCCTCCCTGACCACATCAAGATACTCACGCAGAGTCATCTCTACGTGGTCTTTCTTTTTGTTGCGCTTAATCTCCGCATCTTTTTGTATAATGGCATCAATATCAAAACTTCTTTCATTTGACATAAAGTCCTCCTTCCTTTCGTTCACCTCTTTAGATTGTTAAGGAACTGAAACTATCCCTATCATAGAAAAGAGAGGGTACTACGTCAATCTTGATAAAATTAAATTGTGTTGTATTATAGGTTGCTTTAAATAGAAGAGGGCACATTTTTAAAATAAAAAAAGACCCCTAAATAGGGGTCTTGGAACTGTTTTTATTCCTCTTCATCAGAATCATCATCATGGTCATATATATCAGAGTCGTCATCTAAATCATCAATGTCGTCATCAGAATTATCATCCGAAGAAGGTTTGGGAATTTTTCTCTTTATTCTTTGCCTTGCTTCGTCTTCAAGTATCATCCGATACACATCTCCAATGTCGCTGAAGAACTCTTTTTCAAGAGATTTTTCATCAACCTCTTTATGTCCTCCGGAAAGGGTATGAAGTTCCATGCCATCCAGACGGGGCATCATCTTGAGTTTAACCTCTTTATCTACAACGGTAACCAATACAACATCACCTGCCATAAAATCTCCAGAATTTATTCTTTTAGCCAACGGAAGGCGCATATATTTATCAATTAACCTTGACATCATTCTGGCTCCCTCTACGGAAGAATCCGCCTCTTCAAGAATAAAATCTTTAAACTCCTGTGTTACATGGACAAATAAAAAGTCTTCGCGAAACTCCTCTCTAACCTCATTTATCTCTTTTTCTACAATATTCTCAAATCCCCGCGCGGATAATTTATGAAACACCACTAAGCCATCATGCCCTATTCTGCTGTAAAGCTCCGGCGGAAGGTTTTTTTCAACCGCTCGCTTTACTGTTTCATATATACGCTGGTCCATATCCTCCACGGAACGCTTATCTTTTTTCAAGGAGTGAAAACCTATGGGTTTTTGGTCTATAAATTTTGATATCTCGCCTGTTCCTATATTGCTTGTAAAAATTATAAGACATCCCCTAAAATCTATAACGCGCGCCCTGTTGCTTCTTAACTGCAGGAAGCCATCATTGAGAATAGTCAAAAACTGCTTTTGCACCTCTTCGTGCATCTTTTCAAACTCATCAACACGCAAAACGGAACGATAAGGCATGGAGGTTTTTGATTCCTCTATATCAAGTAGCTTACGCTCAATAAACATCTCTTTAAGATCTTCCAGGGATTCCCTGTATTCATTGGGTGAGTTTCCGGTATACTCTGACATTTCGCTATTTACCCACTTCTCGCCTATCTCATCCAGAAGATAGTCGTTGCGGTACATATCAAATGTACCCAACTTTTCCAAGGGAGACTTGGTTGCCGCCGAACCGGAACCGCCATGTCCTATATATCCTGCAGGTGCGCCAAGCAACGCGGATATGGTATGGCTCTCTCTAAAGTTTTCACCGGCGATGCTTACAAGAGGACCATCCTCAGCACCTCTTGGTTTTCCAAGCCACGCATAGGCGGCAACTTCTGCAAGATAACTCTTTCCGCTACCGGGAGGTCCCGCGAAAAACAACGGCGATGGGCGCTTTTGTTTTCCTGAGTCTATAAGCGCTATGCGCTGTAAAACTTTTCTTATGGCTCTGTCCTGTTCAAAAACTTCACCGGATATCTTTTCTCGCAGTTTTTCAATATAGGGAGGGTCTCTGTCAGAAAGCTCCACAGTAAAATCCTCAAATCTGGGATTTGGCAAAACAAGGTCGGAGGACATAATTATCTCCTTTCTTTTTTAAGGTTCTATTTTCTGAACTTATCATACTTTCTATAAACCCCATACGTCAACTTGATTTTTTATAAAAACTTGGTAAAATAAATACACGTTACTGGTCCCATCGTCTTAGAGCCCGTTCTTTGCAATCTAAAATCAATTTGACGGAGCGAATTTTCAAATGAATGCTAGGCGTGAGGAGCGAAGCGATGCCAGGAGCATCGTGAGCAACGAACAACAACGCAGGCATTGAAAATTCGCCCGCCGACTCATTTAATTTACATTGCGGTCCCATCGTCTAGTCTGGCCTAGGACGCCAGGTTTTCATCCTGGTAACACGGGTTCGAATCCCGTTGGGACCGCAATGTACGTTAGTAAAAGGAAACAAAATAGTACGCCATCTGCTTCGTTACGCTTTCCTAGAAGTAATATAAATTACTCCTTCGTCACCGCGCCTACCATATGGCGCACTCTTTTGTTTTCAAATTGATTTTAGATTGCAAAGAACGGGCTGAAGCCTAGGACGCCAGGTTTTCATCCTGGTAACACGGGTTCGAATCCCGTTGGGACCGCCATATAAATTACCAAAAGGAAAACGGCTTATTAAGCCGTTTTCCTTTATAGATCAATTAATGAGAGTGCTTGGCATAGAAACATCATGCGATGACACAGCCATCGCCCTGCTTGAAGCCAAAAGAGAACTCCCCTCTCCCGAACTTAAGTTGCTTAAAAATATAGTATCTTCACAGGTAAAAATGCACTCCGAATACGGAGGAGTTGTGCCGGGATTAGCAAAGAGAGAACATCAAAAGAATTTAATTCCGGTGTTGTTTGAAGCACTGGAATTAAATTCCATGAAACATGAAACAGGAAACATGAAACAGGCCCAAAAAATTAAAAACATTGAAAAAATATTAGAAAGATATGATGACCTGCTTGAGGAATTTAAAGAAAAGGTAGTACCGATTGAAAAGCCTGCTGTAGATTTAATCGCTGTAACTCATGGTCCAGGGCTTGAGCCCGCACTGTGGGTGGGAGTTAATTTTGCCCGCGCTTTGTCCGCTTTATGGGATATTCCCATAATTGGAGTGGACCATATGGAAGGCCACATTGCAGTAAATTTACTGCAATGTGGAAATTCAAAATTCAAAATTCAAAATTCGAAATTAGCGAGAGAAATTGAATTTCCTGCAATTTCTCTCGCTGTATCGGGTGGGCATACCCAGCTTATACTTATTAAAAACTGGATGGATTATGAAATTTTAGGCGAAACTCTTGACGATGCGGCGGGTGAAGCATTTGATAAAGTAGCCCGCTTAATTGGGCTTGGATTTCCCGGAGGGCCTGAAATTGAAAAAATCGCAAAAAAGGGAGACCCTAAGGCCTTTGATTTTCCCCGCCCCATAATGAACAGGCCGGATTATAACTTCAGTTTTTCAGGCTTAAAAACTGCAGTTATGTATAAAGTCAAAGAAATGACAGAAAAAGAAATAAAAAGCAGGCAAGCCGATATTGCCGCTTCTTTCCAGCAGGCGGCAATTGATACACTTGTTAAAAAATCTATAAAAGCGGCAAAAGCGCATAATATAAAAACATTTATGCTTGCGGGAGGAGTTGCGGCAAATACAGCGTTGCGCGAACAAATGAAAGAAGCTCTAAAAAAAGAGCTTCCCGAAGCTCAGTTTATGGTTCCCGAAATAAAACTGGCAACAGACAACGGTGCCATGATAGCGGTTGCCGGTTACATGCGCTATAAAGCGGGACAAAAAAGCAACTGGCACACACTTAAAGCAGACAGTTCAAAGTTGATTACAGAGGAATAATTAACTCAATACTATGAGTTAATTATAATAATTAACTCATGCTCATGAGTTAATTATAATAATCGACTCACAGGCATGAGTCGATTATTGTTTAACAAGATTTTCAAATATTTTTTCCAACTTGTCTAAATCTTCCTGTAAATCTCCCAGCTCCGCGTCTTCACTATCAAGCGCTTCAATTATACTGTAAGCGCTTTTTATATTATCCAAAAATTCTTTGTCAGCATTTTCGCTTTGCTCCCCTATTTGCAAATAAACTTCAAGTTGTTTTTTTATCTGTTTTATAAAAAGCCACCGCGCGGGATGTTTTGTAGCCTCGCTTTTTAATTCCTGCAATTTTTCTATATTTTTTTCCAGCATTTCATCCTCTACAGAAGATAAAACCTCACCGGCTCTTTTTCTTTGATATAAAGCGCCGGCTATATTTTCAGCTCTCATTATTTCAGCTGTAGTTTTAAACATATCGCTCGCATTAGGGCCACTCAAAGATACCGCAACAGGTGGAAGATTGGATAGCCCCCCTTTGTACCTGTTTCCGTCTTTATCTTTTATGGCAGATTGAAAATAGTCTACCCGTGCAAAGGTGTCGGCATACGGCTTGCCCGTAGCTGTATTTGTCTCGCCCCTCACAGCTTTTGCAAATCTTTCGGCTTTTTTAGATAGACTGGCAAGACTTTTTCCACTATAAGCATCTATGGCAAGGCCTAATCTTTTTACCTCTTTATCTTCTAAGTCTCCGCCTATGGCGGAAAACTCTACCACCATGTCTATTCCATGGGCTATGTCGTCATATTCTGAAGTATTTACAGCATGTCCGCCCTCTCCAAGCCAGTGCATGTTTTCAATATAATACGCGGCTAAAATTTCAAGCGCCTTTGCTTTTTTTTCAATAATGTCATTATACTCTTCCATCTTAGCGCGTACTTTTTGAACATAACCTGTATCACGCTTTATTTTCTCCTCATCGTAAACATCTAAAAAATCTTCGGGGTTTGGCCGTTTTATCATATCTCCACGCGCAATAATAATATCCAGATATTTTTCAATATCCAAATCTTCACGTTTTTCTTGTTGTGGGAAGGTTTCGGGCATGTTGAATTTTAGTTTGATTACGAAATATTAATTCTAAACGGTCTTGTTGTCTGATTGTTTATTAAAAGTTTAGCATGCGCTTTAAAATTGTCTATGTTGCTTAAATCTTCTTCGGTAAAAGCCGGTTCAAATTGTTCTTTTAAAAATTGGGCATCTTCTATCCCCACGCGCAAAGCAAGCATGGAACCCACATTGCCAAACACAGCTTTTTGTATCTTATCTTCCAATTGCGCTATAAACTGATGCGCCATAATAAGATTCAGGTGGTACTTTCTCGCTTCAGATAAAATAGTAGCTATGCTGTCTGTAGAAAAATTTTGAAACTCATCCATATACAGATAAAAGTCGTTCCTAGTCTCCTCTTCTATGTCTACGCGCGAAAGCGATGCAATAAGCAATTTTCCCACAATAACAAGCCCTACAAGGTTGGCGTTAAGTTCGCCAAGTTTTCCTTTGCTCAGGTTCACCAGTATTATCTTCTTTTCGTCCATCGCAGTCCTAAAATTGAGCGAACTTTGCTTATGGCTTATTATCGGTCGTAGAAACTCATCCGAGACAAAACCGTTTATCTTGCTTGTAATATATGGCGCTATGTTTGCAAGGGCCGCATCCCCTCCCGCCTTTTCGGCTTCTTTCTCCCAAAAGTTCTTAACTACCTCGTTGGTTTCCCGGCTCAACTTATCACTTCTAAACTCGGAATCTGTAAGAACACGTGATACATCTAAAAGTGTGGGAATTTCATATTCGTAATCATCTAATAGAAGGAGGCAGGCATTTCTAAAATACTGGTCAAACATGGGACCCATTGTCTCTTCATGAAAAAGTTTGCGAAATATTCCCAGGAGTTCGTTCACCACAAGCGTCTTTTGCTGCGGACGACTTGTGTCATATTCAAGCATATTTAACCCGAAAGGACGGCTGGGGTCGCCCGGGTCAAACCACACAATATCATCCCAGCGCTCTTTGGGAACTACCTCAAGTATCTTATGCGCCAAATCTCCGTGAGGGTCTAAGAGTGCCACGCCTTCTCCATTAGCTATATCCTGCTTTATCATATTATAAATAAGCCTACTCTTACCGGTTCCCGTCTGCCCTATTATATACATGTGTCTGCGCCTGTCATTTTTTGATATTCGTACAAGATGCCTCTCACCCCTGTAAACATTTTCCCCGAGCACAAGACCTTCAGCAGGCAACGTGGGTGGTGGTGGTGCCGCCTTGCTACGCAAGCTGCGCATCTTTGTCATTTCTGTATCTACAACAGGAAAGTGGTAAAAACTTACAACTTCATCAATTGAAAAATTAGACGCGTTTGCCGAACGGGGTATTCTAAATGAATAATCAAAGATAAACTTACGCATACTTCTTGCCGGAACTTTTTTAAATACCAGAGAGTTGCCACTGGCTGAATTAAACTGCGCAAAAGCGGCTTCAAGCTCACTCAATACCTGCTCAGCCCTGCCTTTATCTTCAGCCGCGGAAACAAGGCGCAAATTAACATTAAAGTGCGTCTTATAAGCCTTATCGCGCACCATCTGTACAGTGTGTTCGTCTACCGGCTTGCGATACATTTCCTGTTGCTCTTCAGGTTTTGGAGGTTTGCTGGTAAACTCTTTAAACACATCCTTTGCCAAACTACCGCTGCCTTCATGCGATGCCTCGTTAAAGCTTTTACCTTTATACATCTCCTGCACTATCTTTTCCGCCATACTCTGTTGGTTTTTAGAACTTACCGGCTTTAACACTAACTGTACCACAACCCCCTCCCCTTCTGCTTTTAACTTGCTCATTGCTGTAGCTATGTTGTTAAGAGGGTCGGCATTCATTTCATGATAAGTTACAAGAGGAAGCACAGAAGGCCGGCGCAATTGGGCAAAAGATGCCGCTGAAGCGCCTCCGGGATTAAAAATGCTATAATCTTTTACCTGCTCCACCTCTGCGTGAGGGAAAAAACCATGTACCTGTTTTTCTAATATATTTTCCATATTGCGAGGCACAGCAATATATGTATGAATATGCTCGCCTTTGTGATGTACCGCCATCTCCAGTGCTATATACGGCTTACCGTAAAGAGTTTCTCTCAACCAGCCTCCGGCTTCCAGTGTACTAAAAGAGGCAAGGAGCTGTTCCATTAAAGATATCTTTTCTTTTACCGCCTCGTGACCCTGGCCTCCTTCTGCCTTATTTGCAAGCGGAAGAGTTACCAAAAAAAGACTCATGTTTAAAGAGCGGGTAACTACTCCGCGTTTTGCAAGATGGCGCATCCAAACTAAAACACCACCCATGAGAGCAAAAAGTAAAACAAGTCCTGAAATTATAAAAAACTGTGTCATATCTATAATTTTTCCAGTTTTCCCGTGTTGACTAAGTGGTCATGCAGCTCGTCAACTAAGGCATCGTGAAAAGCATCTATAAGCGCGGCGTCATCAGTTGCCCGCACCTCTTTTACAGCGCTGTCTAAATCTTTTTCAAATACACTATTAACAAGTTTCTGCACTCTCTCATGAAGCTCCGGTAAGTTGTAGGACTGCTCCTCACCTCCATGGGTGGCCGGCAGCTCTTCGTGCCTTTCTTCTTCGTGCGGTGAATGTTCGGTTTCACCATACAGTTTTTCACCGACAATATCATGCAGGTGCTCTTTTTCCGGCTTTGGTTCGGATTCAATACGGCGTCCATCCACGGGCAACTGCTTTCTCTTTTCTATTTCCTGCGTTAAGGTTTCAAGTTGTTGTTCTAATGTTTGGTTGTCTGCCATATTAATTTTCTGAGTTTATTTTTTCGTTATATTTTTCTAAAACTTTTTTTGCTTCTTGCTGCACAGCGGGGTCTTGGTCAGATTCGGCTCTTCTTTTTATATTTTCCAAAATAAAACCCTTGTCTGCACCCTCTGTAACTTCAAATAAAACCTCCGCATAAGCTTCCAGGTTTTTCAGCCTTTTGTTTACTTTTTTATCTTCTTCTTTAAGCATTTCTTTTATCTGTTTCATTCCTTCGCTCGCTTCTCTTTCCATCCCCTCCTCTGTGTTAGCTTTCAACATCTCCTCTATTTGCTCTATGCCTTCATTTGCTTCTTTCTTCACCCGCTCTTCTCTTTGTTGTTCTATATTAGCTTCTAATAGTTCCGTGATTCTTTCAGCCTCTTGTCGCACCTGATTATTTTCACCTTCATCATCCGCTGTTCTCATATAACTCTCTAAAACTTTTTCCTTGTCTGAAAAGGTCGCATCTTCAATCGCCTTCTCTGCAAAAAGACGCATATCTCTTATCTTGTTTTTAATATCTTGTTCTTGCTCGCGGGCTTCTTTTTTAAGAATATCTTCTAACTCCTCTATGCCCTGTTTCGCATAGTTTTTAAGATCTTTGCTTTTGTTTAAATCTTTGTTATTATCAAAATTTTCAAGTCCCATATTTTTGATTAATTAATTTTTTGCCTAATATTATTCTAACATAAAAACAGCTACAAAAATTGAAAAATCAGAAAATTAAGCTATAATGTAAAGGTTCGCGCTTTACGCGCTCAACTTTGAAAAATACAAAGCACGAAATCCGATATTCGGATTTTGAAATTAATTTTGTTGAGCGTTAGCGCCTGCCTGCCGGCAGGCAGGCCTGCCTGCCGCGCTAGCGTAGCGGCGCAGGTAGGAAATCCCGACGCTATCAAAATCTTTGATTTTGATAGCGTCGAGGATCCACGATACCGCAAGCGAATCAAAGATTTGGGCGGTATCGGGACAAAAATTATGGAAAAACCTGTTATCCAAGCGCCGGCAGAGGTTTTGCGCAAAAAAAGTGAACCAATAAAGCAATACAATACCCCCGATTTAAAAGGGTTAATTTCGGATATGATGGACACGGTTATAAAAGAAGACGGCGTAGGCCTTGCAGCTCCTCAAATAAATATCTCAAAAAGAATTTTTATAATACCCGAGGATTACGCCCCTGAGATAAAAAACCTAAACCCCAAAACATGGTTGCGTCCCAAAACGCAAACTGTATTTATTAATCCTGAAATAATTTTTTACAGCGATGTTAAAGAGGAGACAGAAGAAGGTTGTCTAAGTGTAAAAGGAGCAAATATGTACCACCCAACAAACCGCTCTTATGAAGTTGTAATACGCGCGCAAAATGAAAAAGGTAAAAAGTTCAAAATACGAGGACGGGGTTTTTTGGCGCGTATATTCCAACACGAAACAGACCACTTAAACGGAATTCTGTTTATAGACAGAATGCATGAAAAATAGACAAGCAAATTAACGATATATAAATTTAGACCGTTGCAAGCGCCTACCTTATAACCCAAATTTGTTATTAATGAATTCTAAGATAGAAAAAGTGGGGTCTAAATTTATATATCGTTAATTTGCTTTTACATAATGAAAAATAAATCAAAAATTATCTTCTTTGGAACTCCGAAATTCGCTGATATTATCTTAAAAGAGCTTATAGCTGCTGACTATAAGCCCTGTTTGATTGTAACAGCTCCCGACAAACCCGTGGGTAGAAAACAAGAACTTGTGCCGCCTGCAACCAAAATCACAGCAAAAAAACATGGCATAGAAGTTTGGCAGCCCGAAAAATTGGAAATTGGAAATTGGAAATTGGAAATTAACAAACTTGGTCATATTGATTTTGCTGTAGTAGCGGCATACGGTAAAATTATCCCGAAAGAAATTTTAGATACTTTAAAAAACAGATTTGCAAATATTCACCCCTCTCTTTTGCCTAAATGGCGCGGTCCCTCGCCTGTGCACTCCGCTCTTTTGCATGGTGATACAACAACAGGAAGTACAATTATTTTACTGGATGAAAAAATGGACCATGGACCAATACTTGCACAGGAGGCATTAAAAATATCGGAAACAGACACAACAGAAAGCCTCACAGAAAAACTCGCTATACACGGAGCTAAAGTCTTAATAAAAACTATTCCCGATTGGACAAGCGGTAAAATTAAATCAAAAGAACAAGACCACAACAGCGCTTCATACACAAAAATAATAACCCGTGAAGATGGGCGAGTAGATTGGCACGAGAGCGCGCCAAGCTTAGAGCGCAGGTTACGAGCTTTTACTCCTTGGCCGGGACTATTTACATACTGGGAAGAAAAAAGATTAAAAATACTATCATTAGACACAGAAAAAAACGAACAAAAAATAAACCCCGGACAGGTTGTACAACATAAAAATATTTTCGCAATACAAACCGGAAGGGGGCTTGTACTGCCGAGGGAAGTGCAGTTAGAGGGTGGCAAGCCAATGGAAGTAAAAGAGTTCTTAAAAGGCCACCCCGGCATAATAGGCGTTCAGCTTCTGTAAAAAATAAACGGGTCACTGCAGTGACCCGTTTATTTTTTACATATGTTTTTTTAAAAGATTAGTCAGCTCGCTTGTGTGCTCTTCCTTATCTTTTTGCATTTTTTCCCAAAAGGCTTTACAATCCGCGCACTCCCCTGCATCTTTTAAATAATTGTTTTTAATGCGCCACAAGGCCTTGTTCTCCTGCGTTAACTGCAACATTAAATTGTATAAATGATTATCTAACATAGTGTGTTTTAAATTTTAATTATATTTTTAATTATATCATTCTATTGGGCAAACTAAAGGATCATTAATCTTTTTAGCTAGTACGTATATTGAAACAAGAAGAAGCATAACCCCCAAAATGCCAAACTCAGCCCCTTTAAACGGCAAAATAACTAAAAGCCCTGTAGCGCCGAGGGATGCTAAAAGAGGAGTTAAAATAAGCGAGCCGCAAGCCGCACAGCCTACTCCCAAAAAACCGCTCATAGTACCGCCTATGCTTGAAAAGACTCCCCTCTTTTGTATTCTCTGTTTAGATAAACGATTTTTACTTATCATAAACACAAGCATTGGTATATTTACCCCTAAAAGAATTGATATCGCAATGGTGCTAAATGCGGACAAAGGAATAACACTTGTCTGTAAACCTCCCACAAGTCCCCAAAAAAAGTGAAGTTTATACCAAATACTTACAGTCGGTGCCATTAGTACCTTTCCCACAAGTGTGGCATTTGGCGCCAATACAGAAGTAAAAAAAACCAAAAACGAAACAGCCACTCCCATCACAACATAGAGTGGCTGTTTAAAAACCCGTTTTAAAGATTTTAGCAACATTATTGCTATATTATACCTCCTTAATTGGCCTGAAGCGCTAAGTCAACAATGGCCTTTATGCTGTCGTAAGGTTGTGCTCCATCTACAGGGTATGTTTCACCGTTAGGTGCTACAACTACACTGTAAGGAGTGCCCCTCAAGCCCGCGTTAAACGCATCTTCCAGGCTGTCTGCAACCTTATCTGCATACCTGCCACTATCTAAGCAAGTCTGGAAAGCTGACCTGTTAACACCCGCGTAAACCGCTATTTCCGGCAACTGAGAATCCGCAAGTCCATTATTCATTGGACCTACTTCAAACACTCTGTCAATAAAAGCCCAAAAAGCATCATTTCCGCCAAGCTCTCCCGCGCATTCCGCGGCCTCTGCCTCCCTCGGTGCTTTTGAATGCAGTTGTTCAAGAGGCGCGTGCCTGTAAACCCATGCCACCTGCCCGTCGTAATCTTCTACAATCTGGTTAAGTGTTGAATGTATTCTTTGGCAAAATGGACACTCTAAGTCTGAATACTCAACTATCTTTACAGGCGCGTTTGAATCACCTTTTATCCAGTCGTCAGAAGTTACTTCTTTCATCTCTATCTCAGCGGAAGTTCCGGGAGGTACCGGTTCTGCCGTGTTGCCGGGCTGGTTATTATTTGCCACCTGGTTAGTTCCTGTAGTAGCCCCTCCCGATAAATAAACAGCGGCTGCAATAAACATGCCCGCTATTATTATGGACAAAGGAATAAGAAACTGATTATTGTCTCCGCCTTTATCTTCTTTTTTGAGATCTTTTAACTTTGATTCAAGTTCTTTTATCTCGACTTCTGAAGTTTTTTTCTCTGTCATTGTTTGTTTTTAGGAATAAAATTTTTAAAAAATCCTATATCCAAATTAATTATTTATTTTATATGGCAACTTACCTAATTAAGTATATCACAATTTAAATAATTTATAAAAGCAAAAGCACCAGAAAAACTCTGATGCTTTTTATGAAGCTATAAATTCTTTCACCACTTTATTAAATTCCTCAGGATTTTCGCGGGCCGGCCAATGTCCGGCATTTTTGAATATATAAAGTTTGCAATCCTGAAAAAGTGTGGATGCTCTGCGGGCTTGCTCAACAGAAAACAGTGGATCAAGCTCTCCCCAAATAACAAGAGTTGGCACTTCAATACGATGAAGCTTGTCGTCTCTTCTTATCGCTTTTTTCTGTCCACGCAGGCCAAATCCGTGCCTGAACAGCTTAAGAAACGTACCCCTGTTCTCCTCTCGGGTATTTTTAAGCCGCGCGGGCTCAGGAGGAGTAAGGGCATATTCAAAAATTGCTCCCAATATCTTACCTATCTTCGGGACCGCACTTGCTCTGCTTATCCAGTTCTCCGCGTCTTCAATGCCATGATAGTCCAAATACTTCCATAGCTCCCCAACTCCAGGAAGGGTTAAAAGACGGTACGCAAACTTAATATCTTTACTAAGTCCCGCGCTACCCATAAGAATAAGTTTAGAAATATTCCCTGAAAACTCAAGGGCATAGTCCAGTGCCGCCAACCCGCCCAAAGAGCCACCAAGTAGCACGGGATTTTCTATATCAAAATGCCTGCGAAACTGCTCTATAAACACCGTTGCTGAAAATATTGACATCTCATGTCTATACAAAGGTTCGGATTGACCGAATCCCGGAAAATCAAAAGCGTAAACAGTGTTTGTTTTAGCAAGCTCAGGAAAATGTTCTTCCCACTGAAATAGAGACCTTCCAAGGCCGTGAAGAAGTATTATAGGAGGGCCACTGCCGGCCTTCGCGTAATGTATCCTTCTTCCCGCAATTTCTACAAAATCAGGTACAAATTGGAACTCTTCACTCAAGGTCAATCACCTCCTTTCTTTTACCCTAAGTTGTGTGATGAATTTTTATGTACTGTGTAATTTATATCACAACTAACTAAAAAAAACAAGGTTGACACCTTGTTTTTTTTAGTTAGTTGATATGTTTATTTGTATTTACTGCGTTATTGAAATTCCTGTTGCATAAGCATCCCTGTCTGTTGTGTTAATTGTGTATATTGCGTCCCAGTCCCAGTCATTATTTAAAAATACACTCTCACTGGTTATCCATCTCTTTGTTCCTGTGTCTCCCTTAGGAACAAGCATATACACTTTAGGGTCTCCCGCTGATGTGGCGCGTACAAAATTAGACGTCGTAAAAGAATCAAGAGTAGTCTTATTTACAGTCTGCACATCGTTCCAGTTAAAGTGCCCGTAGCTATCAAAAACATGGGGACTTAAAATAAGTCTCTTAAACTTCTCATTGCAAACATATTTTACAATGTAAATATCAATATCACCCTGTGCGCGTATAAGAGCGCCGTCAGTGATTCCTGTGATAGTTGTTGCTGCCTGATTAAACGCGCACACTTGGGAATTAACACCGCCCAAAGTATTGACTCCCGCAACCGTCCCTCCTGTGCTACCGGATGTGCTACCCCCTCCCGTATTGGGCACCTGATTAGCGCAACGATAAATATATCCGTTACTATCTTTGCAAAGATAGTTTGCAAAAACATCGGCGGGTACGATAAAAACACCCGCAATCATAGATATCGCCACCCAGAAAACTACTGTTTTTTTGATGTTTAATGTCATAATATTTTATTCTCACTAAGTGGACATATTATAACATGTAACTAATTATTTGTAAATACCTACGTATGCACACAAAACTTCCTTTACCCTAAGACAACTTATGCAATAAGTTTGATAGTATCTTTATATCTTTTTCTGCCTTTTCTTTTGTGGTTTTAGAGTAAAGAGAGGCCGCGGGATGGTACATAGGCACTAAATATGCATTTCCATATTCTGTTTTAACCCGTATAGAATGCCCGTGAATTTCCCTCATTGGCGCTAAACTATCTATGAGGCCATATTTTTTCATTAAGTACTCTGCCGAAAACCTACCAAGCGTTACAATTATAGCAGGTTTTATTATGTTTATCTCTCTGTCTAAAAAGGGGGCGTAAAGCTCTATTTCTTCAGAAGAAGGGTCTCTGTTTTCAGGGGGTCTGTCTTTAACTATATTTGTTATATAGACATCGCTTCTGCTTATTCCCGCAACAGATAAAAGTTTGTCTAAAACCCTGCCGGAAGCCCCGCAAAAGGGACTGCCTTGTTCTGCTTCGTTCTTTCCGGGAGCTTCGCCTACAAATACTATTTTTGCATCACAACTACCCTCGCCCATAACGTGAAGGTAGTCATTCTTTTTTCTATACTCATACAAAAGAGAGGTCCGCAGATTAGCGACCTCTCTTTTTATTTTTTCAAGTTCTTTTGCTTTATTCATATCTCAACGCTTCAATAGGACTCTTTTGGGCCGCCTGCCGCGCGGGGCAAATACCAAAAACTAATCCAACCAGACTTGATACCACAACTCCAAGAAAAGTTAACTTTTAGAAGCACGAATCATGAAAAGCCCTCCCACAGCAAAGGTGCCTCCAAATCCCATTATTAGAAGACTGATGAAAAAAGCAAATTGCGCCAAATAGTCAGCACTCACTCCCGCGCTAAGCTCTGCTAATAAGCCATGAACAAGCGGACTCCATGCAAGTTCCCTGACTTGAGAGTCCAGTGGATGCATGCGGTCAAAGTCAGACCAGTACCTGCCATCAACAGGAACATCATACTCCCCCGCTTCAAATACTTCTCCCATGTACTCAGCATCTTCTTCAAGAGTAACTGTATGTTCGCCGTGCATTACGTGATAACTAATTGTGGAAAACTGCACCATCAACTCATCAGATGTATTTACCAAAGGGTCGCCGGGATCCAAATTCCTTTCATTAAGCGGATATTTCCAATCATCTTTAAGCAGTGACAGAATTTCATTACCCGTATCCACGCTTCCTCTATCAACAAATTCGCCATTTTCGTTGTAGCTTAATTCTATCCCTTGTGCCTCATATACTGCACCCAGAGATTCCAGACCGGCCTGCGCTCTTAAAAACACAGCGCCTCCGACAGCCATAAAACCAAGTCCCGCCAACATAAATACAACCCCGGCAAGTTTTAGATTTTTTTGCATTTTATTTTGCATATGAATATTATTTTAATTTTTAACTGTAAATAATAAATTATAGCAAACAAACTTTGCGGCCTTTTTTATTATACACCCGCCTTAACAAAAGAGGAAATATCAGCGGTATTTTTATGAAACAAGATATTTATTTATAGCTTTCTAAGATACCATCTGAATCATGGCATATTGACCATAAGAGAAACCAACAAACATTATAAGAAAGCTGAGCAACAGAGCGTAAAATGCAGTTTCTAAGTATTCGTGTATGGTCTTCATGGTAATGTGTTAGATATTAAAATTTTTTATAACTTTATTCACATTATACAATCATACAAAATAACACGCAAGTCCTTAGTTACTTGCAACAACACGCCTGTGTCAGCGCTTTCACTCTTTATCTTCGTCCAAAGTTCCCTATATAGCTTGTTCATTTCTTTTTCATAAAACCAAACCCTTTGAAGAAGTTTTGGATACACCAAAAAAACAACTAAAACAAACACTACTCCATACAGGTAACGGTTTGGGTCGTCTATGCCAAAAAGAATTCTCAATATGGCCGTTACATATATTTTATAATGCCTATACTATAAAAACCCCGCAAAACGGGGTTTAAAAACTAACATCCGGGAAAACCGTCCTCCCAACTACAGGGTCCTGAGTGGTTTTCATAGTACTCACATATCGCAGAACGTCCGCAACCGCCGAGCTTTATCAATTCCTGAGAAAGCTTCTGTCTTGTGTAATCTGCCTCTTCAGACTGCTTTCTCATTACCTGCATAAACGAGCGTATAAGTGCCTTCTTCTTTAAGGGATCTGTCTCCCGCTCAACACTTGTGAACAGTTCGTCGTGCATGGCCTTTTTCATGTCACCTCCTATTTTCTCCCAATCACCCCTCAGGCGCTCACTGTCTGCTCCGTAATATTCTTCATATTTCCAATCAGCAGGACTCCAAAATGATGGGTAGAAAGAAAATATTTGGCTCATGCCGCGCAAAACGTTTTTCCATGAAATTCTAAACCTCTTCAAGTTATTCCTCCTTTTTATGTACTGAACTTAAGATACATTAGCTCCCCTGTTTTTGCAACTATTGCGTTAACGCGTCTAACTTACGGAACTACCGGGCTCTACATCTTTTTCCGGAATCAAAAGAACAGGACCATCCTCAGAGCTTGCGGCAAGTAGCATTCCCTGAGATTCAAGTCCCATTAATTTACGGGGCTCAAGATTGGCAACTACAACTATCTGTCTGCCGACAATATCTTGAAAATTATATTTTTTTGCTATTCCGGCAAGTACCTGCCTTTCCTCTTCTTCTCCAACATCTACCACCAGCCTGAGTAGCTTATCAGAACCATCTACATTTTCCGCGCTCTTTATCGTGGCTATTTTTAATTCAATTTTTGCAAAATCTTCAAAATTTATCATGATTTTATTTATTAAATTATAGATTTTATACTAACACCCAAAACAAAAAAAGGGAATTTATTATTGACGCCAAAAATCAAAAGTGGTATGCTATGTGCAGTTACTTAAACAAATAAATTTCTGGCACCAATACGAAAGGAGGGAGATAGTGACAACCATAAAAACAACATGCGACAATTGCAGGAATGTTGAAATCTTGGTCAAAGAAATGAAGGGTATAGTCCAAAACCCTGAAACAGGAAATGGTTTTTATATATTCTTGTGTGTGGAGTGTGATACGCACCAAAAAAATCCCGCGAACAAAGAGGTAATCGCAGTTCTCTCAGCTTTAGGTATTTCCATCACTCTTGAATTGACAGAAAAAGAAATTGATAATTTCTCCGTACAACTTGATAAATTGGAGGATGTAGTTGGCGCAATGGAAGCTGCCAAAAAAGAAAAATAGCACAAAAAAAATCCGCATACTAAATGCGGATTTTGTTTTGAAATTAAAAATATTTACCTTACGTCCCCTTCTGTTATATGCGTTTCCGGCATATTTTTAATT
This sequence comes from Candidatus Spechtbacterales bacterium, assembly GCA_040879145.1. NCBI lineage: Bacteria > Bacillati > Minisyncoccota > Minisyncoccia > Candidatus Spechtbacterales > Candidatus Spechtbacterales bacterium. The sequence goes on from JBBDKX010000021.1 coordinate 83,751, forward strand.
TATAGCGGGCTTTATTTCGGGATTTCCACCTGTTGCGCGATGAAATAATCCACCTCTTCGCATAACCCACTTTGTAAGCTCGATAAATAGTAATCTCACAATTCCCGATCCAAGAGCAAGAGATATGCCAAACATATCCAGAGGAACCGTTGAAAGCAATGTGTTTAACGCAGGTACATAAACTGAAGAAAACATAAGGAGCATACCTACAACAATACCCATTATCAGATATTTATTGTTGGTAATGGAGGAATGGAAAATAGACTTATGCAGCCGCTTTACAGAAAATACATATATTAGCGTGTCTGTTGCTACCGCTGCAAAAATAACTGTCTGAATATACTGGGTCGGGTAGCCGGCCCAAACCAGCCAAAGGAATAAGCCGACTAAAATTAAATTACTAAATATTCCAACAATACCGATAATGTACATCCCTAATCTGTCTAAAATAGGCTCTTTGCGCTTAAAAGGCTTTCGTTTCATTATATCTTCCTCTCCCGGTTCAAACGCAAGCGCTATGGCAGGTAAGCCGTCCTCAACAAGATTTGCCCACAGTATCTGCACTGCTGTAATAGGCAAAGGTAAGCGCAATATTAAAGCGGTTAAAACAAGCATTATCTCTGTAAACGCGTTTGAAATAACAAATATAGATACTTTGCGTATATTATCAAAAGCGATTCTGCCTTGGCGTATGGCCTCGCTTATAGTAGTAAAACTATCATTCATTAAAACCAAGTCAGAAGCTTCCTTTGTTACATCCATGCCTGTACCCAAGGCAACTCCAATATCCGCATTTTTTAAAGCCGGAGCATCATTTACACCATCGCCGGTCATAGCTACAACTTCTTCCTTCAACCGTAAGGCCTCAATTATCTGCATTTTGTGTTTAGGGCTGGCGCGAGAAATTATATCCACGTCCCCTATAATATTAGCCAACTCTTCCGCACTCATCTTGTCCAACTCACTTCCTTCAAGAATTGACTTTTCGGTATTCCTAAAACCGAGTTTGTCACCTATGGAGAGTGCTGTAAGCTTATGGTCGCCCGTTATCATAATTATCCTTATACCCGCCTCTCTGGCTGTTTGCAGAGATTCTGAAACATCCGACCTTATCGGATCACCAATAATAGCCGTGCCTGTATAAACAAGATTTTTAATCTCTTTTCGCAAAGATTCTGAATCTTCAAAATCCGTCTTTGCGCTATCTTCCAAAACGCGTTCGGCAAGTCCTATTAACCGATAACCACTACTTGCAAGCTCATCAATTTCTCCCTGAATTTTTTTCTTCTCAGCATCGCTTTTTGTAGATATCTCAAGAAGTTCTTCGGGCGCTCCTGTAACAAAAACCTTAGTACCCCCCTCTGAATTGTGAAAAGACGCTATATATTTAGAATCAGAGTCAAAAGGAAGTGTTGCAATTCGCGGCATCTCGTCCAATGCTTTTTCTAAATCCCCCCCATTATCTATAAAGTATTGTAATTTGGCTTTATCGGTTGATTCTCCGCTTATCTCACCACCTTCCATTATCATCGCCTCATTAGCAAAAGCGAGCGCGAAACCTGCATTGTGTGCTTTATCTGTGTGCTTAAGATCTTCAACTTTCATCTTGCCCTCTGTTAAAGTTCCGGTCTTATCTGTACAAATAACACTTGTAGAGCCCAAAATTTCCGCTCCAAGAAGTGTTTTTACTAATCCTTTTTTAGAAAGTATTCGCTGAGAAGCAACAGCAAGAACTACAGACATGGCAGCGGGTAAACCTTCAGGAATAGCGGCAACCGCAACCGCGACTGCAAGAGTAAACATCTCTGTAACATCCTCGCGCGCCAGCTCAGAAAAACTTCCGGCTCTTTCAAAAAGCCCTACTGCAACTATCACAGCAGCAAAAAATACAACAATCCAAGATATTTTCTTACTCAAGCCCTCAAGACGTTTTTGAAGGGGTGTTTTTTCTTCTTCAACACTCGCTGTAAGTTTTGCTATCTCCCCAAGTTCGGTGTGCTCTCCTGTTGCAACAACAAGTGCCACACCATCGCCCTTTTCTATTACAGTTCCCGCGTGAACCATATTTACGCGTTCCGCCAAGTCTGTTTTCTCATCTAAATCCGCAACCTCTTTTTTAACAGGCATAAATTCACCTGTAAGTAGGGCCTCGTTAGTCTCTATATTCTTTGCTTCTATAATACGCGCGTCAGCGGGAACTTTTACTCCGGCATGTAGTAATATAATATCCCCGGGTACCAATTCTTTAGAATCAACCTCTTTTAATCCGCCACCTCTTTTTACCTGAGCCTTTATGTTTACAAGTTTTTCAAGTTTCTCAAATAAGTTGTTAGAACGAAACTCCTGCCAAAAACCTATTAAAACGTTTATTAAAACGGCAAGAGTTATTACCAATGTATCTGCGTAAAGTTCTAAACTCCCGCTATGCCCGGCCTTGGATTCATGCACAGCAATCCACAAGGTAAGGCCGGCAGCTATCAGTAATATAAAAATTAAAGGGTTAATAAACTGACTAAAAAACATTTGCCACCAGTGTTTTTCTTTTCCGCGCGGAAGTTCATTCAAACCAAAAGAGACCTGCCTTTCAGCAACCTCTTTTGTGGAGAGACCTCTTTCTGTGTCCACAGAAAGCTTCTCTTTTATCTCATCAAGAGTTTTTAAGTGCCAAAGCACACTTTCTTGCTTGTCCATAAGTTAAATTAAACTAATTTTCCCCTGCTCACCCCCTTTTGCCACATCATCGCAACAATCACTGCTAAAGCTAAAAATACTCCGTACGCAAACAGCAATGTACCCAAACTATACCCTTTCACGTAATCCATAAAAAACGCGAAATACAAAGATGCCATAACTAACGCGCCGTTTACAAATATTGGCTTCCTTAAACTTGCCAGTACGGACGTTTTTTCTTTTTCCAAATCACCCGCTTTAAAAGGTACAGCTGTAGCAAGCGGCGCAAAAATTATCATTAAAACTGCCGCAAATCCTGCCGTAAAAAGTAAGGATAGTGTTTGTAAAATAAAGGCGGGAGATGATAATGTTGCATCGGCGTTCACAACATAGGATGCGAACTGACCCATGAGGGCAAGTCCCAACCCAACCCATACAATCTCAGCAATGCTCTGTATTGACCACATCTCTCTGTCGTCTAAACTAAAATCTCGCAGTGACCTGAAAAACACAAAAGACGCTATTGTGGTACCACCTAAACTAAGCGCAAAACCAAGAGAGTGAATTGAAGACACTAAATCTCCGACGCCCGCAAATGACCCTATATTTATACCGAGACTTTCAAGACTAACCAAAGACACTATGAATATCAGCATAGAGCACATTGACGCAAACAGACACCATATACACCACTGCCTTAACAAAAACGCCTGCACAAACAAGAGATAGCAGGAAAAAAGAAAGGCTCCCGCTGTAAATAAAAGCACCAGCCAAATGGCTGTAGTATTAAAGTAATCTAAAAAGAAAACCATAATCCCATATATAAGGAATATCAAACCATAATAAAGCATTCCCAAATACTCAAGATGTATGCCCATAAATTTTGCGAAGCGACTATTAACAACGGTGTTGCAATTAGAACCCGTAGGACACACAAGTTCTTTACCACTTCTTTTCGTTCTAAAAATATAGGTTGCTATACCAAAACCAACGGCCCCCACGGTCGCTACAAACGCGTAAAAACCCGCGGGCTTAGGCAAAAGAGGTAAAAAAGAAAACCCCACTATAGCAAGTAATAATAGAGAAAAGTATATATAATAGCTCTTGTTTATTTTTATTTTCATCATTTTAAATTATACCATCCATTGTTAATAATATAATATGGACAAAACCTATTTTTAAACCTTATCTCTATTCCCACCGACACCATTTTTCGAAGCACGTTTTTTATATAATTCCACAATTCCGCCTTCAATATTTTGCACGATATTGCCTGCCCGCAAAAGCCGCGTTAATCTGGCAAATCTCAATATTCTCAATGCCTGGAAAAATCCGTTTGAAAACGGTATAGAGCCGAAAAAATCCAATAAATTCTGTTTAATATGCCTCCACTTTTTAGGAGCAAAATATACTCCCGCGCTAAAATCAGCAAGGAATATATACGCTATTATAAGATCCAGCGCATTCATTCGCCTTAATGTTTCTTCCGTAACATTGTCGCCAAAAAACTCATAAGCAAGCATTCCCCCGCTGATAAGTGCTAATGCGGCTATGATTATTATATACCAAAGCTTTTCCCTTAATTCTATTACAAAATATTTTATTTTATTAATGTTTTTCATACATTAAAGATTAACAAACAGCTGTGAGGCAGCAAAAAGAATATATATAGCAACGAGAACAAAGCCCTCTTTTCTGCTAATAGTGCTTTTTTTCTTGCGTAAGAAAAAAAGCACTGTCAAAAATGCTGCCACTGTAAAAATAAGTCCAACAAAAAGGCTTAGTTTGTTCTCTAAATGTATTGGAGAAATTAAACTCACAATACCCAAAATCAAAGTGGAATTTATAACTCCGGAACCAAAAATATCGCCTAAAGATATGCCGCCCATTTTTCTGCGCACGCTTCTTATGCCTATTGTAAGTTCGGGCAAGCTTGTGCCCACACCTACTACTAAGACACCTACCAATATCCGGGATAAACCAAAGGCGACAGACAGGTTGCGCACACTATAGACTATAAGTATTGCTGCGGAAATTAAAAAGGTAACGCTTGCTAAAAATACGGCTAAATTCTTAAAAAATTCTTTCCTGGTTTCTGCTTTATGGTGCACATGCTCAGCCAGATGCGGGCGGAAAACTTTTTTGCCCAATATCATATCATCAACATCAAGAAGGCGGATTATATTCCACGTAAAAAGCAGAAGTAAAATAGTTCCGTCTATTCTTGAAAGAGCTCCATCAAGCATCAAAACAAGAGGCGAGAGAAGCAGTGCCAGCTCAAAAAATCTGTTCTTGCGGAAATGCTCATAGTCTTTGAGGGCAATGTTCCCTCCGACAATCGCAACTGTTCCTAAAATAAGAGTAAAATTTATAACATTGGTTCCTAAAATATCCCCGAACGAAAGTTCGGAAATCCCAAGAAGCGCGGAATTTATTCCTACAGTGAGCTCAGGCAAAGAAGTTGCAAAGGCGACAAGCACAAACGAAAGCACAAATTCAGATATGCCTAAAAACCGGGCCATAGCTCCCAAAGAGCCTACAACACGTTTTCCGGATTGGATTAAAAGGAATATTCCAACTACTATAGCTAATACTGAAAACCCTATATGCATGTTTTGTAATTATTTTTTATCTCTATTACTTTTAAATATAAATTTACGCGATATTACTCCCGTAGCTCCCAACACTACAAAAAGATGCTTATCCAAGTATTTAAAAACACAATTTTCATACTAATAAAACACTTTCATTATAACTACAACACTCCACCAGCACACAAAAGAAACCGTCGTCGATATGCCGGCTATTACCATAAACTTTTTCACGCGCGGAGTTTTTTGCTCCCACTCAGGCGCTAATTCGCTGAACTTGGGAGTAACCCACACATTCAGAAATATCCCGTTCAAAAAAAGTCCCAGCACTAAAAGCATTTTAAGCTTAAAAAGCCAGTACTGCTCTAAGCCCTCCAGGGGAATAAAGAGCAAAAAACCGCTCAAAGATATTAAAATCAAGCCGAGCCAAACTTGTATAGATAATATGGGCGCTACTCGTGAAATTACAGAAATAAGCCCGGGCTTAAGTTTAAAAAAAAGTAAAAGCAGGTCTGTCGCAGTAACAGCTCCAATGGCAATAATAGATCCGGCAATATGAGTGAAAAGTATCCAGTTGCGATACTCTACAGCAAATTCTGTAATAAGTTCCATGTTTATTATTATTATTCTTTTTCTTTATCACGATTTTCAAACTCGCGATAAATACCCGCGAACGCAAACCACAGCGAAGTTAAAAAAATTACAAGTGCGAATAAAATAATTAACTTGTACATATCTTTATTCTATCATGTGTAGGTGTTTTTACAGAAAAAAATGGCGCAAAATTGCGCCATTTTAATAAAAGAACTATTTATTCCTGTCCCCCAAAATGGTCAAGCCATTTTTTCTCTTCCGGATGGAGGACATAACAACCAAGATCTCTGTCATAGACTGTCACAACGTTCACAACAGGCTTAATGCCTACCCCCAAAAACTCTTCTGCCTGAACCCTTGAAAATCCATCCTCAAGCATTCTCGCTACTTTTTTAGCATGCCGCGCGCGCTTTATTTTCTCTTCCTCCGCTTTGACAAGCTGGAGTCTGAATTCGTCCGACATTTACAACCTCCGTATAAGGAACGTAGCGATTATAACATTGTAATTACTGAAAAGAAATACTTACTGTTATAAAAAACAATCAACTGTTTATCCAAAAATTCCATATATCTCGGGTAACTTCAGGGACCCTGTAATCAAAATCCCACACTCTCCTCTCTGGCCACGAGTGCTCCTGTCCAAAATACATGCGGAACAAAACTTTAACCTCATCATTATTTGCATATGTCTTTTCTTTGTACATATCTGTCTCTTTTTCTCCCACCAACTCCGCTTTGTAATGTTCCTGCCACGCCAAAAGTGTTTCCTCAGCGGAAATAAAATTAAAACCATCTATTGGTGTGTCACTCTTGTTTATTCTTATATATTTATCCATGTCTCCCTGTACAAGCATTATCGGCGCGCGCGCGTCCGAAATATCCAGTACACCTCCATCTGCTCCAACACCACTCATTAAAGAAGCGCCGGCTCTAAATATGTCCGGAGATTCGACAAGAAGTTTTTGTGCCAAAAGCCCTCCATTAGAAAACCCTGCTACATAAACTTTTGAATTATCTATTTTATATTTTTGTTTCGCATCCTCTACTACTTTTAAGATAAAACCCACATCATCTACATTGTTCTGGAAACTATACCCACAACAAAACCCGCCATTCCATGACATTTTCAATCCTTCTGGCAAAAGAAGCGCAAAACCTTTTTCCTGAGCCAAAATATTAAAGCCTGAATAGGCGCTTATCCACTCTGACCGGTCTTTAAACCCATGTAAAAGCACAAGGAGCGGCTGCGACGGACCATCTTCTCTCGCATTGAACACGCGGTATTTTCTAACAGTTCCATCTACTTCTATAGATGTTCGGCTCAACTTCACAACACTCCTGTCCACGGGTTTTAAAACAAAAAACCAGACATACAAAAGTCCTGCAACCAAAGCAAGTATTATCACCAAAACAAATACAGAAATAAATTTAACCATATATCCTTAATGTTACTATTTCAAAACTTACACTATTCTAATAACTTTAAAAGCTCGTCTCTAAAATTTTTCACTTCCCCATCATCCAAAACAGATAATGCATAAACCTCATCTGAAAACTCTTTCATTTTTTTAATGTGTTTTTTAACTTCCTTATCATCCATGGCAAGATCAGTCTTTGTTATTAAAATTATCTCCCGCTTTTTTAAAAGATTGGGGTCAAACTCTTCAAGTTCTTTTCTTACTGTTTTGTATGTAGCTTCCATATCACTATTCTCACACGATACAAGATGTACGAGTATCTTTGTACGTCTTATGTGGCGTAAAAATTTATGCCCAAGCCCTTTTCCTTGCGCGGCACCCTCTATAAGCCCGGGGATATCAGAAATTATGTATCCAAAACACTCGCCCAAAGCCGGCTCAAGCGTAGTAAAAGGATACGCGCCAACTTTTCCCGCGGCGCGCGTTAATTCATTAAGTAAGCTGGTTTTTCCCGCGTTTGGAAGCCCTATAAGCCCCACGTCTGCTATAAGTTCTACCTCTATATAAAACTCCCCCTCTTCACCAGATTTCCCTGTTGTAAACTTGTCAGGACTTCTATTTTTTGACGATTTAAAAGATTCATTCCCGCGTCCTCCCCTGCCGCCCTTTAATAGCAAAAACCTATCATCCTCTTTATCCAGTGAAATCTTTCCTCCGGTTTTGGTGTTTGTGATACGCGACCCTACAGGCAAAAGAATATCCAAATCTTCCCCGTTAGCGCCTTCCAGGCTGTTTCTGTCACCGTCTTCTCCGCGCTCTGCCGCAAATTCTTTTTTTGTACGATATTTAGAAAGCAGGTGAACATCGCGAACGGCGTGTACATAAACATCTCCGCCTTTTCCACCATCTCCACCAGTGGGACCTCCATACTCGGTATTTTTATCATGCCTCCAACGCACAACACCATCTCCCCCGTCTCCGGCCTTTGCATAAATTGTTATCTCATCAACAAACATATACATTACAGTACCATGTAAAGCAAAATAAAGAAAAACCAAACCTATCCCTGAGTTATTCTATGTTTTTGAGTTTTTCACTAAAGAGTTCTTTAATCTTTTCAATTTTTGGATTAATAACAATACTACAATAAGGCGCGCTTGTGTTTTTGTTGTAATAATCCTGATGATAGCCCTCCGCGGGATAAAAATTCTTAAATGGCAGAACTTTTGTAACTATTGGCTTATCATAAACACTCTCATCTTCAAGATTTTTTTTAGAACTTTCTGCCAAATCTTTTTGTTCATCATTGTGGTAAAGAATAACGGCCTCGTACTGCGGGCCCATGTCACTCCCCTGCCCGCCTGCCTGAGTCGGATTATGCGAAGTCCAAAAGATTTCCAGCAAATCGTTATAGCTTACTTCATCCGGATTATACTCTATTTGTATCGCCTCAAGATGTCCGGTGTCGCCTCTTGTTACCTGTTCATAGGTTGGGTTTTCTATATCTCCTCCCGAATAACCCGAAGTAACTGACTCAACGCCTTTGAGCATACGAAATACGGCATCTTGGCACCAGAAACACCCCCCTGCAAATGTAGCTTTTTGTGAATTATTTTCCATTTTTTTAAACAATACTAATCTACTTTCTGTTTATATCTTGCCAAAGCCATACTACAGCAAGAATGCCTACCACGAGCCATACAAGCCATGTAAGAAGTGCAAAAAATCCAAAGACTCCTCCTCCCATCATTCCTACTCCGTTACCCATATGCCAGTCCATCATGTGGAATGAACCTCCATCGCTGTAAGTATCCTCTGTGTGTGCCAATGTAAACATGGGAAATGCCAAAAAAAAGTTAGTTACAAAAATAAATGTTTTTTTCATGTTTTTTGGTTTTAATTATTAAACTTTTAATCTTTTCTTGCACTATAAAACCGGGACACTTCCTTCAGGAAGTGTTTCTCTGCCTTCCGAATTCCAATCATGCAAGCCTCCCGTTAACTCATAAACATTAGTATAACCCATATCAGCCAGTTTCTGAGCCGCAATCTTGCTCATAGAACCCGAGCGGCAATATAAAACAACTTTTGTATTTTTATTCTCAACAACAGACACTATGCTGTCTGTGTCGTTATAAGAAATAAAATAATCCGTTCCCGGAACATGACGCTGTTCTGGTGTGTGTACATCTATAAAAACAAAATCTTTATCTTCCAGCATAACTTCCAATTCCGACGAACTTATAGAAGTAAAGTCTTCCAACTCGTTTTTATCCTCCGATTTGTTCATAACGAAAAATATAAACACACTCAAGACAAAAAATACTACTGCAATTAATATAACCTTATTCTGCATATTAGCATAATCCTCTTTTTAGCAAACATAAATCAAATTGACTCATATTTGCTAAAAATTAAAGAGGATATAAAATTAATTTTAATTATACTCCACAACCACCTCCGCCTCCGCCCTTAACGGGTTCTACTTCCTCTAAAATTGCCCGAAAACCTGCTCCACTGGAATATGGGGAGCCCAAAACCTCTTTAGCATCTACTTTTTCCCATTCAACATCTCTTATCGCAAAATATTTAGCCAGCGTCAGGTAAGTATCCGGAAACCAGTAAGAATTTACCTGTAATGCTACTTTATACATTCCTGCTTCATCCACTCCTTGCGATGCCATTATTTCAAGGAGTCCAAGCATGGCCATACCGTGATTGCAATCTGGAAAATATACGGAGTTACCGCAACACGGCCTATAGATGTTCTTTGATATGCTCTCTACTTTTTCCTGCTGTTCTTTTGTCAATTTTACAAAATCATACCTGCTGTAATGATCCATAACATCGCCTTTTGCAAGTGTCCATCCTCCGGTTGAGGCAAATTTACTGGCATCTCCTCCGTAACGCTCATCCACCATCGGTCCATTATCCAATATCTCATTTTTATTTGATAGACCAAAAGCCCAAAAATAGTTAAGCAGGAAGTTGGCATTCTCTTCGTTCATAACTACTTTATCATTACTATCTCCGTAAATAAGCTCCTGCATCTGAGCATCAAACCCTCCTCTCTTTTGGTAAAGCTCCTGAAATTTATCTTCGTCAATTACGCCCGCGGCTATCATTTGCTTTCCAAAATTTCCAAGATCAGCAGGGAGAACTATTCCTTCTTCAGGCAAGACCTGATCTCTAAAACTTTCTACCAAAACAACTTCATCTGCAACAGCACCTGTTTTAGATGTCGTGACAGGGCCGTACTTGAAAATAAAAGTTGAAGTGATTATAGCAACGCCGATTATAAGCGCAGGTACAATCAAATTACCGGACGTTGATAAGCTAGTACTTTTTTCATTTTCAATTACATCTTCCACAGTATCCCGGGTGGCATCTTCTATATTTTTACTCACATCCTTTTCTTTTTGATCACAACATTCATGATTATTGTGGTGCTTTGTTTCTGTTTTTTCTTTTTTTCGTTTAGTCATTTTTTTGATCTTTTTCCCGCCTTTATTACAAAGAACAGAAAAAATCCTATAGTTATTACGCCCCAGATAACATCCGGAACAATACTTAATTTATTTGCGAGATTCTGTGAAATACTGTTTAACAATTCACTTATTCTAACCTGGAACTCAGGCGCCCAAAAAGTATTTCCACTTAATGCCATAAATATCAGCACAGCTCCCATAAGAAGAAACACAACCGCTGATATAAGATTAGTAGTGTGAACTATTATCTTCTTTGCTCCCAGCTTAAGTTCGACAAGCTTCCCTTTTATTATCTTTGTATTCTCAAGTTTAAACGTATCGTAAAAGTAAGCCGCAATAAACAGAGGAAATACCATCCCTAAAACATAAGCAAATACAACAATAAGGGCTTTCCAAAACGCACCTGAAATTACAGCAAGGGTCATAGCTCCCGCAAGAACAGGGGCGCAACATGAGGTTGCCGCACCGGAAAGCACGCCTAAGCTAAATACAGATTTTGAACCCAAAGCCTCTCCGGTTTGTCCACTTTTTAGAGTAGAGCCGCCTATTTTGCTTTTAAGTCCCGGAAATAAGGTCAAGCTTTTACTCAATATAGCCATTACCGCCAATACCACCATAAACAAACCACCAATCAAATACATCTCTTTGTGGAAATCTCTAAAAAACCCTGCAAGCCATGCCGCGCCCAAACCTATCGGAATTAGAATAACCGCGATACCGGCAAAAAACACGAGTGTCATACGGATAATCTTTGTTTTTTTCTTAAAGACTGATGCCATATACGCGGGAAAAATAAAACCAATACAACATGGTGCGAAAAGAGCAACCATCCCCGCCAAAAAAGAGGCAATTATAGAAGCTCCTAAAATTATATCCATACTATCTTGTCACCATCGCCCTAAAGGAAAGTTCCATTTTAGGCGATTGTGCTGAGTTAGTTTCTATATAAATCACTCTATCTGCCAAACCCACGCCTGAAGGTCCGTGTGCGGCGGGATCAAAAACAGCTTTAACTATTACAGTTTCTCCGGGTTCTACAGTCGCATTTAGCGCGGGGAGTCTGCCATGTCCCAACATTCCAAATGCTCCATACTCTTTGCCTTCTGCGTCGTAAATATAAGCTACGGTACACATGCACGAAGTATATGCCTTGGTAATAAGTACAGGCTCAACACTCTCATTTTTAATCTCAAATTCGTGTACGACATCTCCATCTTGCATGTCTATGGTTCCAAAATTAAAACTCTGTCCGGAACCCGCTAATGAACCCTGTGAATACTCAACTGCTTTACTGTCACTCTCTTCACTTGTAGAAGCAAGCCAGAAAAGCCCTGCAACAAAAACTACTACTCCTGAAAAAATTAATAAATTTCTTGTTGTATTTTTCATCGTTCAAAAAAAAGCGCCCACTTGTAAAGAAGTGGGCGCTTTTTTATTAGTAAATAATAAAACTTATATCTTATACAGATACAAAAATATGCGCCTTATTATAAGATTCTTTAGAGTTTAAATTTTTAGTACGCGATAGCCATGTTAGAAAATTCACAACTGCAACAAAAACCTCCTGGTGAAATTTTTTATAATTTTTAAAAATAAAAGTATAATGCCCGCTATTTTTTTCCAATTTCAAAATCTTAGGAACACAAGCGACAAGAAAAACTGCAAAAACCATTAGAATACTTACGCTAAACAAATCACTATTTAAAATAATAGCTAAAAAGCTATCCATCATACCAATGTGATGCAGTGCTGTAACAATTGCGCCTTCTTCCGGACAAGGCAAGGTGCCGGCAACAGAAAATGGACATTTTCCGTGTGTTTCATGGTTCATCGTACCCATAAACAAAAAGCCAAAAAGAGTGGTGAGCAGAAACACAAATAAAGTATAGGTTGTTATTGCTTTATAATTCATGGTTTACACAATCATTGTAACATCGGCAAAAGCGATGTCTATATCTTACTCTTTTTTAAAAGCATAGCGTTAGTAGCCACTATAACAGTACTCGCTGACATAAAGATGGCTGCTACCGCAGGCTGAAGCAAAATACCTTTAGATGCGAGCACACCCGCAGCAAGCGGAATGGCTAACACATTATATCCTGTTGCCCAAAAAAGATTCTGTATCATTTTCCTGTACGACATGCGGGATAATCTGATTATTCCGACAATATCTTGAGGATTGTTCCTGACAAGAATAATCCCCGCGCTCTCAATTGCAACATTTGTTCCAGCGCCTATGGCAATGCCAAGATCCGCCTGTGTAAGAGCAGGTGCATCATTTACACCATCTCCCACCATGGCAACCTTAAATCCGCGTTTCTGCAATTCTTTCACACGGTTTGATTTTTGCTCTGGAAGCACTTTAGCAAAATATTCATCCATACCAAGTTCTTCTGCGACCCATTTTGCGACATCCTCAGAGTCCCCTGTTACCATTGCAGTCTTTATCCCCATGCCATGAAGTGCATTTATAGCTTCTCTTGACTGCTCTCTTATAATATCCAAGAGAGCAATGGCGCCAATAAGCTTTTCATCTTTAATCACGTAAACAACCGTCTTACCTTGGTGGGAAAATTCATTCGTTTGCCGGTTAAAATCTTTATCCTGCTTTAGGGAAAGGTCTTCTACAATAGTGGCACTTCCAACAACAACCTTGCTTTCCCCAATTCGGGCCTTAGCGCCTTTACCCGGAATACGTTCAAAGTCTTTAACTTTTTCAAGAACTATTCCTTTTTTTTCTGCTTCCCCTGCTATTGCGTAAGCTATAGGGTGTTCTGAAAATTTGTTCACAGATGCCGCGAGTTTTAGTACTTCTTCTTTTGAAATATTTCCCCCTACAGGCATTACAGCATCCACTCCAAATTCACCTTTTGTGAGAGTTCCCGTTTTATCAAAAAGAACCATGTCTATATTGCGCGCTGATTCAAGTGCGATACGTTGTTTTACGATAAAACCTGCTCCTGCCGCTTTTGTAATAGAAATAGAAGCCACAAGAGGTATAGCAAGACCAAGAGCGTGCGGACAAGCTATAACAAGAACAGCCACCATACGAGTTACAGCAACATCCGGAGAGGAAATAGAAAGCCATACTCCAAAAGTAAGCCCTCCGACAGTTACCGCGATAATGGTGAGATAATAAGCCGCCCTGTCAGAAAGCATCTGTAAGCGACTTTTAGACGCTTGAGCTTCAGCAACAAGGCGCATTATTCCCGCGAGAAATGTTTCCTCACCCGCATTAGTGGTGTGTATAGTAAGTGAACCATCACCATTAATAGTGCCTGCAATTACCTCATCGTCTTTATTTTTAAAAACAGGTTTTGATTCTCCTGTTACGATAGATTCATTAACCTCAGAGGATCCTTCCAGTACAATACCATCCGTTGGTATTTTTCCGCCCGGTTTTACGATAATAATGTCATTTTCTTTTATCTCTGAAACAGAGACTGTAATCGTTTTACCTTCCCGTAAAACCTCCGCCTTATCAGGAAGAAGTTTAGATAACTCTTTCAAAGCTCCTTGTGCGCCCGAAACTGCTCTCATTTCAAACCAATGTCCAAACAGCATTATTGTAATAAGTGTTGAAAGTTCCCAAAAAAGATCGGGTCCGGCATCGAAAAATACTGTATATGTGCTGTAAAAATACGCCACACTTATAGCTAATGCTATCAACGTCATCATACCCGGTAGTTTAGCTCTAAGCTCACGGTAAGAACTTGCAATAAATATCCAGCCTCCATAGAAAAAAATAAATGTTCCGAGTACAAAAGGTAAAAACTCAGACCCCCTAAACACTGGCGCCTGATACCCAAAAAGTACGTCCATTATATCTGAATATAGTACAATGGGCACAGAAAGCACTAAACTTGCCCAGGCCTTATTTTTAAATGCTTTGGTGCTGTGTCCTTCATGCTTATCTGCTATATGTTCTTTATTTTTTTTGTGTTTATTTTCTTTTTTAGGCACCAAACTCATCCCGCATTCGCCGCACATTCCCTGTATCTTCTGAGCTACTTCGGGATGCATTGGACATGTATAAAAAACACTGCCCTCCTTGAAAGTTTCAACCGACCCAATATTCTCTTTATTTCTTTTATCATCACAACAATCTGACATATTATTTTTTACGTGATAATTTATATACTTTTAAAACTTCTTCAGTTGCCTTTTTGCTTTGTCCGCTTTTCATCTGCTCGGCGACATGAGTAGAAAGATGGTTCTCCAGAAGAAGCGCCTCAACCCCACTGAGTGCTTCTTTAACAGCTGAAGACTGTGTAATAATGTCTACGCAATATTTTTCGTCCTCAACCATTTTTTGCAAACCGCGAACCTGTCCCTCAATTCTTTTTAAACGGTTAATGGTCTGTTTTTTTATTTCTTGTTTCATATTATAATTATACCCCCCGGGGGTATGCTGTCAATAGGTGTCCATACACAGCCATTAAAAACCCTCGTAATATTACGAGGGTTTTTAATTATTTTTTTATTAATATTTAGGGCTCTCTTCGTTGTCTATCTTATCTAAGCATATAGAGTTTATGCAGTATCTTTTACCTCCGCGCTCCTTGGGGCCGTCGTCAAATATATGGCCCAAATGCCCGCCACACTTTTTACACATTACCTCCGTGCGCGCCATACCATGGCTTTTATCTTCGGCGTACTCCACACTACCTTTTGATAAGGGTTCTGTAAAACTCGGCCATCCTGTTCCCGAATCAAATTTAGCGTCAGAAGAAAAAAGCGGGTTTCCGCAGGCGGAACATTTATAAACACCGTCTGCTTCAGACAAAAAATAATATTTATCAGAAAAGGGCGCCTCTGTCTCCTTCTGGCGCATTATTCTGTACTGCTCAGGGGTTAATTTATTTTCCCACTCCTCATCGCTCTTTTTAATTTTTTCTACCATGCATCTATAATATCACAGATATACTATTTATACATTAAAAAATCAAGATTTTGGTAACAAAACTATTCAATACCCCTCTCTTCAGGACAAAATGCTAGTCCACTCTCGTCCCGGCAGTCTTTGCACGCAATAAAATGATTTGCGCAGCTTTTGTTTTTACAATCGGCATACATGTCGCTTGCCGCACCACACTTATCACACTTACCCACCACTTTATGCTCGGGGCTGTCTGTCTCAAACCCCATTGTTATTCGCTTGTCAAAAACATACAACTTGCCCTCAAAATCTTTGTTCGGATATTTTTCCATATAACTTACTATTCCCCCGTCAAGCTGGTATATATTTTCAAACCCCTGCTTCTTTAAATACCCCGTTGCCTTCTCGCACCTAACTCCTCCCGTACATACAGCGAGAACTTTTTTGTCTTTTATATCCTCTATCTCATCTTTAACTTTTGGAAGGTCGCGAAAATTGCGCATCGGCAAAAGGCGCGAACCGCGAAAATGTCCGCTTTTATATTCATAATCGTTGCGCATATCCACTATTTCAAAATCTTCATTACTTTGAAACCACTCATGCAATTCTTCCGGTGTAAGACGTTTCCCTGTAACTTCGCCCGGATGTAAATCCTCTTCTCCAAGCTGTAAACTCACTATTTCAGGCCGCACCTTAACGGATAATTTAGGAAAGGCATCTCCAATTCCCTCGCTGCGCTTAATGTGTGTGTCTTTAAACCGTTTATCCGAGGCAAGCGCTTTAACATATTTTTCTATATTTTCATTCGTACCTTCAAGTGTTGTGTTTATTCCCTCTTCAGCAATTATTATACGACCCTTCAATTCAAGTTCCCGACACAGCTTAAGCTGAGCCTCTTTAATGGTTTCGGTATCTTTTATGCGCGTATATTTATAAAAAAGTATTATTGTATATGCCATAACGAATACTATACTAACAGGAAAAAGATTTTTTCTCAATCCTTAAGTTTAAACTTCACCGGCTGTTCAGTAAAGTACACCAAAATTAATTAAATGTGCTAAAATATAAATATTATGGAAAGTCCAAATATTGAAAAGTATTTTCTTATATCCTTAGTTCTCGGCGGAGGTATCTTTCTGTTTGTTATATTTCTCCCTTATATGGGAGCACTTCTTTTGGGCGGGACTCTTGCTGTGCTGTTCAACCCTTTATACAAGAAAATGTCCGAAGCACTTGGGCAGCGTGATGCCCTGGCGGCGTTTCTCGCAATACTACTCGTAGTTACACTCCTTCTGGCTCCCATAGTTTTCTTTGGGTATCAAATATTTCAGGAATCACGCGATGTGTATGAAGCGATGAATTCAGGAAATAGAACACTGGAAGACATAATGTCCGCAGCCGAAAGTTCCGTTCAAAAAATTATACCCGGCGCACCCAATATATCCCTGAACTTTCGCGAAGTAACAAATCAGGTTGCCGAGTTTATAGTACGCAACATAAACAATATATTTTCCGGCATTGCTGAATTTACAATAACTCTGTTTCTGGGTATATTTGCTTTCTACTTCTTTTTAAAAGATGGGCGTAAAATAGTACTATACTTTACACACCTTAGCCCCCTTCAAGACAAGTACGACCACGAAATAATACACAGGCTTAAAGTTACAATAAATTCCGTTATAAAAGGTGCCTTATCTGTAGCTATTTTACAGGGGTTGATGACAGGAATTGGGTTTTTTATATTCGGCATACCAAATCCAACTCTTTGGGGTGGAGTTGCTGCAATTGCGGCGCTCGTACCTTCTCTGGGAACGCTACTGGTAATAGCTCCCGCGGTTGCCTATCTTTTCTTTTTTGACAGCGCGCTCGCCGCCTTAGGTCTCACGATATGGGGCGTGGTATTAGTAGGGCTTATAGACAACTTTCTCAGCCCGAGGTTTATGAAGCGGGGAGGAATAAACGTTAATCCGTTTCTTATACTTTTAAGTGTCCTGGGAGGAATATATACGTTTGGTATTCCCGGAATAATAATAGGACCGCTTGCTCTCAGTTTTTTTGTAGCAATAGTAGAAGTTTACACAAAAGAGTTTGAACCTACTTATACCCGGGGAAGTAATCACGCTTAATTCGCTTTAAAGGCATTTTTATTTTTGTAAGCACTCTTTCAATACTTTTTACCATGGGCTCGGGACCGGAAATATAAAAAGTCCTCTCTTCAAAATCCGGTACTTCTTTTTTTATTATATCCGCGTCAATACGTTCTGTAATATAAACGCTTTTCATTCCAAAGCGTTTTTTTGCTTCTTCAAAAATATCTCTAAACACCGCATCTTCCTTTTTGTTTACAGCATAAAGAAGTATTACATCGCGAGATTCATTTTTATCAATAAAATATTTAACCATACTCCTAAAGGGAGTTACCCCTATTCCCCCGGCAATAAAGACAAGTTTCTCCGCGGTGTCCGCGGGGGGAACAAAATCTCCTGAAATTTTTGCCGCAACCATTCTGTCTCCTTTTTTCATACTCCTGAGCTTGCGCTTAAAGCTACTGCCGGGAATGGAAAACTTTGTTGTAAGCAACACATCCTCCTCTGTTGGCGAAGATGCAATCGTAAAAAACCTACGCGAACCGCGACCTCCCGGGCGTTTGTGCTCAAGAGTATATTCAAGATATTGCCCGGGCATAAAATTAAAATGTTTTTCTCTCTTAAACCAGAAGTTTTCAATGTTAGGGGTAGCTACTTCTTTACGGGACAAAGTAAAAGTTTGTCTCATGTTGCGCTTCAAAGCAAGGGTGAAAAGATTTCCCGCTAAAAGAGAGAGCTCAAGAGAATAAGGTATCTGTGGGACAAAATTCTGAAGTGCAAACAAAACAGATGCTACAAAGACACCGTAATAGAGACGCTTATTTTTTGTCTCAGGCGCTGTAAGAGGTTCTACAAGCATAACAAACGCGAAGAAGAGAAGTGGTGCCGAAAAAGCAAAATTTCCCGCCTGAAAAAGGCTGTCCAAAAAAGGCATCTTTTGAACCAGTACAAAATAAAGCGCTAAAAGAAAAGCGTATGTGCCAAAAAATCCTGCCACCAAATTCAAAAACCGCGTCTTTAAAATAACCACCAACCCCCCCGCGAGAAGAAAGGGCACCATGCTGCTTGTTCCTATCCACCAGCTTGCCGGATATCCCATTACAAGAGCGGACGCTACAGCGCCAAAGGCGGCGGGGTTAAAAATATGAAGCTTATTTACTACAAAAATATACTTGGAAACAACAGCTGCCAGAGAA
This sequence comes from Candidatus Spechtbacterales bacterium, assembly GCA_040879145.1. NCBI lineage: Bacteria > Bacillati > Minisyncoccota > Minisyncoccia > Candidatus Spechtbacterales > Candidatus Spechtbacterales bacterium. Next base: position 102,674 of record JBBDKX010000021.1, read on the forward strand.
ACAAACAACAAAACTTCCCAATCCCCGCTCAATGTTAACGGTCCCATTATGGCAGACAAAATAAGTCCTGTTATAACAGCGGATTCAGGGTTTATTTTTACTTTTAAAAGACGTGCTACGCCAAAATTAAATACTCCGCAAGCCAGTATAAAAAATATAGTTTGTAAAACAATGTTTGAAGTATTATAAGACACAAAATCCAACACGGAAAAAACTACAGCCACGCCAAGAAGCCCGCAAAGGAAAAACAGCATGCCCATGTACATGCTTATCTTACTTAAATATTTTGATACAAAATTCACTTATTTGTTTTGTATTATTCTCTAAAAACCTGCTCTTGTTCCTCAATAAACCCTCCCGATTGATGCGCCCAAAGCATAGCATAATGTCCGCTCTTTTCTAATAACTCCCGATGAGTTCCCTGCTCTATTATCTCTCCCTCGTTAAGCACAACTATCCTATCCATATTCTGTATCGTGCTTAACCTGTGCGCTATAACAATTGCGGTACGGTTTTCCATTAAATATTTTAATGCACCCTGAATAAGCTTTTCGCTTTCACTATCCAATGAACTTGTTGCCTCATCCAAAACCAATATAGGCGCATTTCTTATTATGGCACGCGCTATCGCGATTCTTTGGCGCTGTCCTCCAGAAAGCTTTACTCCTCTCTCACCTATCAAGGTGTCATATCCTTTGGGAAGTTCATCAATAAATTCAGTAGCGTGCGCCATGCGTGCTGCTTCTTTTACATCTTCTTCCGTAGCATCAAGACGTCCATATTTTATGTTTTCCGCAATGGTCCTGTGGAACATTATGGGTTCCTGCGGTACATATGAAATAAGATTGCGAAGATCTTTTTGTCTTATGTTTTTTATATTCTTTTCCCCTATTTTTATCTCCCCCTCTTGTACATCCATAAAACGCAAAAGAAGTTTTGTTATGGTGCTTTTACCCCCGCCCGACCGCCCGACAAGAGCCAACTTTTCTCCACTATTTATTTTAAGATCAAAATTCTTAAACAAATGCTGTCCTTCGCTGTCCTCGTAGAAGAAGCTTACGTTGCTAAACTCTATATCCGGCTTACTGAGAACAAACGGTTCTGCCGCTTCAGGGTCAAACACCTTAGGCGCATCCATTAGAAGTTCAGTAAATTGCGCCGCCTCGCTAAGGTTGGTTTCTATGTTTCTGTAAATATTGTTAAAGTTCCACATAACGCGGGTAAAAGAAGCATAGTAGGAAAATGTTACAAACACAGTCTCAAGCCCTGTCGCGCTCCCCTGGCTTACCCATATAGCTA